>JAISPK010000144.1 GCA_031274985.1 Coriobacteriales bacterium
TGAGCGCCCCCTCCCTGTCATCCTGAGCCGAAGGTGAAGGATCCTTCACCTTCGGCTCAGGATGACAGGGAGGGGGCGCTCAGGATGACAGGGTATGGGTTCCCGCCTTCGCGGGAACGACAGGGGGTTACGCGGGAACGACAGAGGGGGCGCTGGAGCTCCCGGAGCCGAATCCGGAAATTGGCTTTCGCCACTCTTGACTAACAAGGTTCCAGGTGTATATTTTGTATAGATACGCTAAGAACTAGCATGACTTCAATGACACAGCTCATTGCAAAACTACCTCAAGTGGAGCTGTACCAACTATTCGCATTTACGTTGGAGGACGACCATTATGAGTAACGCACTAGAGGTAAAAGAACTCAACAAGTCTTACCCCGATTTTAAGCTACAAGACGTTTCGTTCACCCTGCCAACCGGCTATATCATGGGTTTTGTAGGGCAAAACGGCGCAGGCAAAACAACCACGATCCGCTGCATTCTCAATATGGCCACCAGAAAAGGCGGCGAGATCACCATCTTTGGGCTCGATAACATCAAAGACGAGTTGGCTGCAAAGCAGGAGTTGGCCGTAGTGTTTGACGAGATCTTCTTCGTCGACACCTGGCGGGTCAAGGAGGTTGAGAAAGCCATCCGCGGTTTTTACAGCCAATGGGACAGCGGCATCTACAACAGCTACCTCGAAAAGTTTGACTTGTCGCCCACCAAGAAGGTCAAGGATCTATCGCGCGGCATGAAGATGAAGCTGATGCTGGCGGTGGCAATGTCTCACGGCGCAAAGCTGCTCATTCTTGACGAACCTACCAGCGGCCTTGACCCTGTTGCCCGTGACGAGCTGCTCGATATTCTCAAAGACTACGTCGCAGGCGGCGAAAAGAGCGTGTTCTTCTCCACGCATATTACCTCTGACCTCGAGCGGGCTGCCGATTACATCACCTTGATAGATCACGGCAAGATCTTCTATACCGGCACAAAAGACGGCCTGCTTGAACATTTCCTCATCATCAAGGGAAGCAAAGAGGAACTGACCGATGAACTCAGGAAAAAGATCATCGGCCTGGCTGCAACCTCCTCCGGGTTTAACGGGATGATCCGCGTTGGCGACGCAAAAGGATTGCCCGCCAGCTTTTCGCTTGAGCAGCCCGAGATTGACGAGATACTGGTACATATCAGCAAGGGAGGAATCTCCTATGAATAGGATACTGAATACCGCTAAGCTCGATTTTTACGCAGGGCTGTCGATGATCCGGCTGGTTGCCCTGCTGATGCTCCTTGCCATTGTGATTGGCATAGTGACCAACGGACCTGCCTATGCCATGATGCTCACCATGGTGTTTGGGGTGACTTCCTGCGGCTCGGTGTTCTCGACGTACGAAAAAAGTCGCGGCGACCGGCTCTTTGGCGTTTTGCCGCTCAAAAAATCCGAGGCAATCGCGGGTCGATACCTTTACGCATTAATCACCGGTGCCGCATACATCATCGCTGCCGGCATCATCGGCTTTGTCATGTCGCAGTTTTTGGAGGATGGCTTTGACAGTCTCACCTACTGGGCAACGGTTGGCATCGGGTTTGCCTACTTTGGCTTTGCTACCGGTGTGGCCTTTCCGATCTACTACAAGTTCTCCTTTGCAAAGGCGTACGTGTTTACGATGATTCCCATGTACCTCATCGCTGTTGCATACCTGGTGATCACCAAGAGAACCGATTTTGTGAGTAATCTCACCCAGATCGTCGATTTCTTTACCGAGCACGTGTACCTGGCACCGATCTTTGGCATTTTGGCCGGGCTCATCTTGCTGCTGGTTTCTGCTCTCGTCGCAAACCTGATCTACAAGAGCAAAGAGATCTGATACGGGCGAATCCTGCAACACTCGGCTTTGTCGAATGTTGCAGGATCCCTTCGCTGTGCCTGATGACAGGCTTTAGTTTTTTGCTCCCCTGTTTACTGGAACAGTTTTTGTGATAACTCGCACAATCTTGCGCTGTATCCCAGTTCGTTGTCATACCAAAAAATGAGTTTGCAGATATTGCTCTGCTTACCGAGCACCATGGTCATCTGAGAATCAAAGACGCAGGAGTGCGCATTGCCTATTACATCACTGGACACAATAGGTGCCTCGGTGTACTCAACAATACCTTTCATGCTTGTCTCAGCCTGACGGGCGATTACCCGGTTGATCTCTTCTTTTGTTGTTTCTTTGCCTAGTTCAAGAGTGAGGTCAACCATTGAACCATCCAGTACAGGAACCCTGGTTGCGAATCCGTCGATCTTGCCCTGGAGCTTTGGCATTACCAGCCCGATTGCTTTGGCAGCGCCGGTGCTGGTTGGTATGATATTCATGCTTGCCCGTGCTCTCCGCAGGTCTTTATGGGGCCCGTCGCAAAGATTTTGGTCTCCCGTCACCGCATGTATGGTGTTCATCATGCCGAGCTTTATGCCAAAGGCGTCATCCATGATCTTGCAGATTGGCGCAAGAGCATTCGTGGTGCAAGAAGCGTTTGAGATAACATGGTGCTTCTCTTTGTCGTACTCTTTATCGTTGACGCCGATCACAATGGTGATATCTTCATTTTTTGCAGGTGCAGAGATAATGACTTTTTTCACTGAAGAATTCTCCAGGTGCCCCTTTGCTTTTTCTGCATCGGTAAAGAACCCCGTTGCCTCGATGACCACATCAACCTTTGCTGCATCCCAGGGGATGTCTTTTGGGTCTCGCTCGTGCGACACCATTATGGTGGACCCGTCTACTATTATGCTGTCGTCAGTAGCGGTAACCTCATCATAGAGGATTCCATGAACTGAATCATACTTAAGCAAATGCGCAATAACCTCATTACCAACCAGATCATTGATTGCCACTACTTGAATATTGGGGTCAGTTTTTGCAATTCTGCAAACGAGCTTTCCAATTCTTCCTGCACCGTTAATCCCTACTCTAACCATGCTTGCGTTCCCTTCCGTTGTTACTGGCCATTTTTGGCGCACAGTACTTTTGTGAATAAGCTTCCTTGTATTAGATTTTTTTATTGCTGTAATCACTATTATAGACGTTTGTTACGGCTCATGAGAAAAACTGAGGGAACTATTCTGTGAGTAGCAGGTAAGGCTTCTTGAAGCACAAACATGCCAGGGGCCGTCCTTTTGAGAGGGCGGCCCCTGTTTCGATTCCCCCGGCACAAAACCGGGCCGGTTATTTACTCGGCACCTCGAGTTCCACGTCGCTCAGAGGAAAGGTGCTACAGGGGTGTATATAGCCATATCTGCTGTCGGCAAGTCTTCTGCCGTCAGCTGACGCAGGCATATACACGTCTCCGCTGATGAGATAGGAGTGGCAAAAACCGCACTCACCGCTGCGACACTGGGTGGGCACCGGCACCTTTGCGCGCTCCATGGCCACCATCAAAGTCTCTGAGGCCGCGCAGCGCGTCTCCACCTTTTCGTCCCGGATGTTGACCACCAGCTTGTACTCATAGCCCAGAGCATCCGCTGGATAATCAGCATTCTTCTCAGGGTTCTTTACCTCGCCAAAGAGCTCATGGCGGATGAATTTGTGCGGAAGATCGAGCTTTTCAATCTCTGCATCCAGGAAGTTATACATAGCCTGAGGCCCACAGATAAAGAGCGAGTAGTCCTCGGCGGGCGCATACTTCTTGATGAGTTCGGCGGTTATGAAGCCCTGTTCATAGCCCTCGGCCTCTTCGTCGCTCAGGATGTGCACCACCTTGATCTTTGCGCAGGCAGCTTCGAGCGCGTCGAACTCATCCTTAAAGAGGATCCCCGCGCTGGTACGGCTGCCGTACAGAAGCGTCAGGCAGAAGTCCTCAGTACCGCTCACCACCGCGCGTGCCAGAGACAGGAAGGGCGTGATGCCGCTTCCTCCGGCAAGCCCAATTACCTGCTTGGCATCGCGGATGCCCTCGTAGGTAAAGAGGCCTTCCGGGCCGGAAGCCACTACGGAGTCCCCTTCTTTCCAATTGTCCAGAATGTAGCAGGAAGCAAAGCCGCCGTCAGAGCGCTTCACGGTTATGGTATAGGCGCCCTTCAGGGCCCCTACCGGCGCAGAGCTGATGGAGTAGGGCTTGGACACCGTTGCTCCGTCAATAGCGAGCGAGATGCTCAGGTACTGTCCTGCACTGAAATAAGCAAGGCTCTCGGTGCCTTTTGCCACATCAGGCACCAGCACATAGCTCCTGGCATCATCAACATGGTCGATAATGCGCTCAATGATGAGGTATTGCACCAGAGGATGCAGAGCGTTCTTGAGCTCCGTAATAGGATCGGTGCTCGCAAGCGGTGTATTGGGAGCAGCTTCGATCTTATCCATACGGGTGGGAGTGATCATCAACAGACCCATGGGATTCAGGGATTCGAGGTTGGCCATGTCGCTCATAATTGCTCTCCTCTCATCGCTGCGAGAGCAGCCACTGCCTGGGAACCTGCCCGGCTGCCTGACTTATAGGTAGAACTGTAGCCGTGGATCATAAACGAATGGCCGCCGCAGAAGATCAAACCTTTGATGGTCTCCTCCGGCACCCTGTTCATAGTACGGGCAAGCATGGTGTCCCACATCTGATTCTGGTAACCATAGATCGTGCCCTTAGGCGTGCCAAGATAGCGGGCAAAGGTCACCGGCGTTGCAACGGAGATTTCTTCGATGCAGTCAGATATCTTGATTCCGAGCGTCTCCTCATATATCTTGATGGTCTTCTTTGCAATGTCGTTCTTGACCTTTTTGTAGTCTTCAGGCTTGATGTCACACCAGGAATCGCCGTTGTAGAGCTGGGTCACCCAGAGCATACTGGTTCCCTCGGGGCTGCACCCGGGATTACCGTTGTTGAGACAGTTCATCACCATGAAGTTATTGTCTTCCAGAGAGCCCATTTGCTCAAACTGCTTATTTGAGTCATCGCTATCGCTGATAAAGACGCTGTAATCGGTGATGCCCAACTCTTCCGGCGATTTATTCAATCCGATATACACGCAAAAGGCAGAGCAACCGATGGTGCGGGCATTCGCTCGCTTGAGTTCAGCCTCCGGGACCGCCGCACTGTCGGCCATAACGCCAAAGATCTTGTGCGGTATGACGTTTGAGATGATCTGGTCGGCATAGACCTCGCCAAACTCCGTGGCTACACCCTTTGCCACACCGTCCTCGATGAGTATCCTGGTAACGGGGCAGTTGTACCAGATGTCTCCCCCGCCGTCTCGAATTACTTTTTCAATGGCCAGAGACATCTCATGGGAGCGATCCTTAGGAATGTAGGCATGGTACCTGAGGTAGCGGTCCAACATGATGGCGTAGATAAAGAAGTCGCACATCTCAGTAGGTGAGCCCAGATAGGACCAGTAGTTGGTAAGTACCTGCTGGGCAAGTTTTGGCATTTCAATGAGGTCGAGCACTTCCTGGAGCGTTGCGTTGGCGAGCTTCATGAAGTGAGCATGCTCGCCCATGAGCACACCCAGATCGGGATTACCCTTCATGAGCGTGAGATAATCCAGCGCCCTGATGCAATCGTCGGTAAGCTCAAAATACTTAAGCATGCTCTCTTTGCTGCCCGGGACGGTCTCCTCCATTTTGGCGATGTAGTTATCGCGTCCTGCCGGCATGGTCACATCCAAACCATTGCTGGTGTCGATGATGCGATAGGCATCTTTTATCGCCACCAACTCCAGGTTTACCCCCAGGCTGTCGAACAACTCTCTCAGATCGCCTGGGTCTTCCGAGGAGCCATATCCTGCCATTTCGTGCAGCGAAGGCTCAAATTCAAAGCGCCCTCTCCTAAAACTGGTGGCACTGCCTCCGGGAAGATTATGCTTTTCGATGAGGAGTGTTTTGAGTCCTGCCTTTGCCGTGGTAGCTGCAGCAACCAATCCGCCGTTGCCGGCCCCCACCACAATGACATCATACTTTTCTGGCATATCCGTTCTCCTTTCTGCCGTACTTTGGAGTTGAAAAGACCTCTGGCCATACCAATTAGTGATAAGGTGATAGTATCACCTTTCTACCACTCCCGTATAGGGTTAAATCCGCAGATAAATCCGCCTTTCTTACCCCCCTCAGGCAAACACAACAACCCCTCCTCAAGTTTTCTTTTGGAGGGGTTGTTGCTGTGGAGCGATTTGAGTCAGAGTTGCCTGGTCTATGCCTCGTCGCCCAGGTCTGGCTCATCAAGGTGCTGTACTTCGGTCTTGGAGAGATACGCGCTCACAAAAAGCGCAATGGTGCTCACCGAGCCGAGTGCCAGCAGGGCAATGAACAGTGCTGAGAACTCGTCAAACAGGGTCATCTCCATAACAAGGTTCTGCGTCAAGACGAACAGCACCAGCTCGGCCAGAGTCGCAACGATACCAACAAGCAGGAGTCCGCGAGTGATCCAGGAATGCCGATACCGCTTTTTGCCCCAGCCCTCAGCAACCAGAGGATCATCTGAATCCACTCTCTTGCGCTGTACAAAGCGGATCAGTCCAAACAGGAACACGAGAGCCAACAGCAACGTGCAGATCAGATTAACCAGCGACCATTTGTCCTCAGCTGCGGCCTTGGATTCCGGCAACTGCTGCGGATTGATGTTGGTCTGTGGCGTCAAAGTTGGTGGCTGTGTCTGCAGGATCGTCGTCTCGCTCGGTTGCGGCACGTACACGGTTGGACCAGCCGGCGGATAGACTATCGTGGTGACATTTGGTGGTGGCGGCGGCGGTGGCGGCGGTGGCGTGACCTGATTGGCTACCCACACGGCATAGAGGTTCATGTGCCCGTTAACCGTGGTGGTTGCGCCAGGCCAGTGCGTAGCATCCGTATAGATCGACCCGTACGGGTTGTTGAACGCCCAACCGCCAAAGGTGTAGCCTTCGCGGGCGAGAGAGCCTCTTGTTGCAATGGTTGCCGTGCTGCCCTGCAGGTGGGTCGTTGGTGCAGGCACGCTGCCGGAGGTATGGAAGTACGAGTAATACGATATCGTGCAATACGGCCCGGCCGTTACCTCAAAGTTCACCGTAACCCTCACCTTGCTGTCTTGCTGAACCGCAAAGGTCACCGGATAAACGCCCGCTTTTGCCTCCATAATGCCCGCAACTTTGAGCACCGTTGGGATAAAGGTACTGTCATTGGTGGTTATGGCATGGGCGTTGGCCTTAGAAACGTAGTCAGGCGTGCCGCTCGCAAGCCAGACAGCAGCTTGTGCCTCGGTCATTTTTACGTGATACGCCGTTATAGCATAGCGGGGACTGCCGTCGATCTCGTCGCCATTCATCACTATGAAGTTCACGGTACACGCAACCGTGCTGTCTTCTCCCACCTCAAAGGTTATCGGGTAAACACCTTCCAGCGCCTCGGCAACCCCGCTTCTCCACTGCACCGTGGCCAGGGCTCCGTCCGATATCCTCAGAGCATGGGCCTTTGCCTCGCCAATATAGTCTGCTTCGCCGGCCAGGAAGGCAGCGGTCTCATCGACAGTCATGTAGATATAGCTGGCAGCGATGGAATAGCGGGGATTGCCGTCGATGACATCGCCGTCCATGACCACAAAGTTCACGGTCACAAAAACGCCGGGGTCCTGTGCCACTTCAAAGGTGACGGGGTAGATGTCTTCTGCCACGGAAATCGTGCCGGACTTCCACTGAGCGTTAGCTGAGCCGGGAAGGCCATCGATCTTCTTGGCATGGGCGTTGGCCCGGGCAACATAGGAGGCACCGCTTGGGTGGGCGGCCAGGAAGGCAGCAGCCTCGGCGGTAGTCATATACACATGACTCGCGGCCAGTGCATACCGGGGATTGCCGTCGATGACGTCTCCTTCCATTACCACGAAGTTCACCGTAACCGAAACGGCGGGATCTTCTGCTACCGCAAAGGTCACCGGATAGATGCCTTCGAATTCATAGATTGAACCGAGTACCCACTGCGCAGTGGCGCTTCCGGCAGGGTCGGAGTGCTTGATGGCATCTGCCTGCGCTTCAGCCACGTAGTCAGCTCCGGTGGGAGGCTTGGCCAGGAAGGCCTTTGCCTCGTCGAGGGTCATAAAGACGTGGTTGGCAGAGAGAGCATAGCGCTCATCGCCGTCGATGACGTCGCCATCCTTAACCACAAAGTTCACGCTTATGGCAACCGTTGGATCCTGTCCCACATAAAACTCCACGGGATAGATATCCTCGGCAGCCTCGATGCTGCCCGTCCCCTTCACTGGCGTGGCGGTGCCGGTTCCTTCGGTAATCCTTGCGCGGACTTTTGCCGCTTTGAGGTAGGCTGCGTCACTGGCTCCTGCTGCTATGAAGTCCTGAGCCTCAGCCACGGTCATAAAGACGTTGTTGCCCACGATGACATACTTATTGTTGTTATCGATGACATGGCCGTCTTCAATGATGAACTTCACCGTCACGGTGGCGCTTGGATCGTCTATCACCTCAAAGGTGATGAAGTAATCTCCCGGCTGGGCCTTGATGGCGCTGCCTTGCTGGAGCCGTACCGGGGCAACGCTTCCGTCTTCGATCTTCAAGGCATGGGCGTTGGCGCGAGACACATAGTTATCGCTCGTCGCCGGTATCGCCAGAAATTCTGCGGCCTGAGTCACCGTCATGGCAACGTGATTGGCGCTGATGGCATACTCATCGTTGCCCCCGATGATGCCGTCAAGCACGGCTACTCTGGTGGTCTTCGTGATGGTGTCGTCTGCGGTAACGGCAAACACCACATCATAGACACCTTCTGCCGCGGTGAGCGTACTGCTTTTTACGAAGATGCCCGTGGGCTCGCCATCGAGGTCTCTGGCATAGGCGTGAGCAAGATCGATGTAGTCCCCGTCCGTTGCCGGCAGGAAGACTTTGACATCCTCGAGTGTTATTTTGACGGCGTCGTCAGCATAGATGCGATAGCGGTCAGAAACCACAAACGCTACCGTTACGGTGGTGGCGGGCTCTTCGGCAATCCGGAAGGTTACCTGATAGGTGCCTTCTGCAAAGCTAAAAGCCGGAGCGCACACCACGTGAGTGGCATCCACCGTGCCGATGTCAGCAGAGCCGTCTATGGTCTGAACATGGGCATTCGCCTCAGCAATGAAGTTGCTGCCTGCGTTAATGAATGCTTTTGCAGCGGCAACGTTAAGGTAGACGTTGTTTGCGATGATCTGGAACTTATCGCTGTGTTCTTCCTCGTCGCCATCAGACACGACAAAGCGCACGGTAACCGTGGTAGCAGGCTCTTCAGCAACCCGGAAGGTGATCCAATAGGTGCCTTCCTTTGCCTGGAACACGGGGTCGATGCCCTGCCAGTGAACATCGA
>JAISPK010000092.1 GCA_031274985.1 Coriobacteriales bacterium
AAGAGCCGATTCGCCTTGATCCCATTGAGGTTGACGAGCCCACCATCGCCGTGGTGTTTGAGGCATCCTCGAGCCCGCTGGTTGGCCGGGAGGGCGACATCGTGGGAGCCCGCCAGCTCAAGGAACGACTGATGCGCGAGGCAGAGAGCAACATCTCCATGGTGATTGCTGAACTCGAGGATAAGAGCGGCGTCTCGGTGAGCGGCAGGGGAGTACTCCATCTGTCGATACTCATGGAGACCATGCGCCGGGAGGGCTTTGAGTTTCAGGTGGGTCGTCCCCGTGTCTTGATCAAGACCGACGAAAAGGGCCAAAAACTTGAGCCCTTTGAAGAGGCAACCGTTAACGTTCCTGCTGAGTACGCAGGAAAGACCATTGAAGTGTTTGGTAACGCCGGCGGTGAGATGCTCGACATGTTTCAAAAAAACGCCGAGACGCACCTAGTGTTCAAGATTCCCACGCAGGGGATGATGGGGCTGCGCACGCGTCTTTTGAATGCGACACGCGGCGAGGCAGTGCTCTTTCACCACTTTTCTGAATACGGACGCTGTCGCGGCCTTTCTGCGGGGCGCAAGAACGGTTCGATGATTTCCATGAGCACCGAGACCAGCGTTGCCTACGCCCTCGACGCCCTTCAGGAGCGAGGCCGGCTCTTCATTGGGCCGGGTGAGAATTGTTACGAGGGAATGCTCGTGGGCGAGTCGGCTAAAGAAAGCGACATGGTGGTGAACATTGCCAAATCCAAGCACCTCACCAACATGCGTGCATCCGGAGCCGACAAATCCATCCAACTGACCCCGCCGATTACGTTTACCCTGGAAGAAGCCCTTGAGTATATCGAAGACGACGAACTGGTAGAGGTCACCCCCCAGAGCATTCGCATGCGCAAGCGCATCCTCTCTGCCAACGATCGTAAAAAGGCTGGAAGACAGTAGAATCTGCCCTTGTCCTTTCTCCCTCAAGTATATATACTCATATATATACTTATGGAGGGAGAAAGCATTATGGAAGTTGCAAAGCTCTTTACCAATGGCGGAAGCCAGGCAGTGCGCCTGCCCAAGGATTTTCGTTTTGAGGGTGAGGACGAGGTCTACATCAAAAAATACGGCAGAGTCGTGTATCTCTTTCCCAAAAAGGAAAAGTGGGAGATATTTTTAGAAGGTCTTGAGATGTTCACTGATGACTTTATGGAAGATGGACGCGACCAACTACCCTTACAAGACAGAGCACTACTATGAGGCGTTATGAGTATCTGCTCGACACTGACGTCTGCATCAACATTATTCGCTCGAAGGAAGATTCGATACTGAGAAGAACTTGCGCAGAGGAACTGGAACAGATATCGATTTCCTCAATTGCAGTTGCCGAGCTGGAATTTGGTGTGGTAAAGAGCGCAAATCCAAAGCAAAACTACCTTGCTCTTACTAAGATACTCAGCCCAATGCGCATTCGTCCCTTTGATCAACGTGCAGCTCGTGAGTACGGTAAGCTACGTATAGCATTAGAAGAACAGGGCAAAAGAATTGGGCAGATGGACATGCTCATTGCGGCTCAGGCGCTTGCCGACAATCTGGTGCTCGTCACCAACAATTACCGGGAATTCGGCCGTATCGAAGGCCTCAGCGCTGAGAGCTGGTATGAGCTGGATTATTCCGATCGCATGCCTTAGCAACTTGCGAGGCAGATAAGTTTCTAACATCTCGGTGACATAACTTGACACAGAGACACTTAGATAATATTCTTGTTCTTAATCATACAAGCGAAGAGCTTTCCTTGGTATTAAACAGCAAACAGAGGCAGCACAGATCTGCCTTTTGTAAACAAAGGAAGCCCGGAGGGAGGGGACCTGCATGGGTGCAGCATTCTCCCTCGTAAAAAGTGAAAGGAACAGGAATGGCAAAGATTTTAGGAATCGACCTTGGCACCACTAACTCGGCTATGGCCGTTATGGAGGGTGGGGAGCCTACCATCATCGTGAATTCCGAAGGCGATAGAACCACACCGAGTGTGGTTGGTTTTCGCAAAGACGGCGAGCGTGTAGTGGGCAAGGCTGCAAAGAATCAAGCGGTCACCAATCCAGAGAACACCATATCGTCCATAAAGCGCTTTATCGGTCGCAAGTTCTCAGAAACTGCGAGCGAGCGCAAAACGGTCTCTTATAAAGTTGCCAGCGGCAAGGACGGGCGCGTTGAGCTCGATATCGATGGCAAGATGTTCACTCCCGAAGAGATCAGTGCCATGATCTTGCAAAAACTCAAGACCGATGCAGAAAAGTACACCGGCAGCACTATCAATCAGGCCGTAATCACGGTTCCTGCCTACTTCAATGACTCGCAGCGCCAGGCAACCAAGGATGCCGGCAAAATCGCCGGTCTCGAAGTACTGCGTATCGTCAACGAGCCCACGGCGGCTGCCCTTGCCTATGGCCTGGACAAAGCCGGCAAGGACGAAAAGGTCCTGATCTTCGATTTAGGCGGCGGTACCTTTGACGTCTCGATCCTTGAACTCTCCGACGGCGTTTTTGAGGTTCTCTCCACCAACGGAGACAACCATCTGGGCGGAGACGACTGGGATCAGGTCATCATCGACTGGCTTGCCGAGAAGTTCAAGTCTGACAATCAAATCGACCTGCGCGCTGACAAGATGGCCCTCCAGCGTCTCAAAGAGGCTGCCGAAAAGGCCAAGATGGAGCTTTCTTCCACCCAGCAGTCTAACATCAACCTGCCCTTTATTACGGCAGATGCCAACGGCCCCAAGCACCTGGACTATAGTCTCACGCGTGCAGAGTTTGAGAAGATCACCGGCGACTTGCTGCAGCGTTGTAAAAAGCCGGTTGAGAACGCCATGAAGGATGCCGGCATTGCCATGGGCGATGTGTCTGAGGTTATCCTGGTGGGCGGCTCTACCCGTATGCCTGCCGTGCAGGAACTGGTCAAGCGCCTGACCGGCAAAGACCCCAATATGAGCGTGAACCCCGACGAGGTGGTAGCGCTGGGTGCTGCGGTACAGGGCGGCGTACTTGCCGGTGACGTTGAGGGCATCCTGCTCCTCGATGTGACTCCGCTCTCCCTTGGTGTTGAGACCATGGGTGGCGTGATGACCAAGATGATCGAGCGCAACACCACTATCCCCACCAAGAAAACCGAGATCTACTCGACGGCCGCAGACGGCCAGACCTCGGTGGAGATTCACGTGCTGCAGGGTGAGCGCGAGATGGCGGCTGGCAACAAGACGCTGGGCAAGTTCCAGCTCACCAGCATTCCGCCGGCACCGCGCGGTATTCCGCAGATCGAGGTGACCTTTGACATCGACGCCAACGGCATCGTGAATGTCTCGGCAAAAGACAAGGGCACCGGCAAGGAGCAGAAGATCACCATCTCCGGCTCCACGGCCTTGAGCGATGACGAAGTCGATCGCATGGTCAAGGATGCAGAACTGCACGCCGAGGAGGATGCTGCTCGCAAGAGTGAGGTAGAGGTGCGCAATACGGCCGACTCCCTCGTGTACTCCACGCAAAAGACGATGGATGATCTGGGCGAGAAAGTGCCAGAAGACACTAAGAGCACCATTACCGCCGCCATCGAAGACCTCAACAAGGCGCTTGAGGGCAGTGATGTTGAGGACATCAAGGCTAAGACAGAGGTGCTGCAGCAGGCAGGCTACAAACTGGCAGAGATTGTCTACGCTGACACCCAGGAAGCTGCTCCCGAGGGCGCACCAACCGAAGGTGGTTCTGATGGCGACGAGGTCATTGAGGCCGACTATGAGGTTGTTGAGCCTGAAGACGACAAATAGGGTTGATCAACATGATTAAGAATGACGAATTCATTTCTGATGCTGAGCAGGGCTCTCCCCGTACGGGGGAGCCTGCTCAGAAAAAGAGCAGGAAAAAGACTGGTAACGACCAGGGCGGGGTGGCTGCCGGTAGCACAGCGACAGGCAGTGCTGCAGGTGCCTCCGCAGGAGGTGCCGCCGCTCCCGCTGACCTTGAGCAGCTGGTTCAGGAGAACATCGATGCTGAGGCTGAAGTTCTTGATGGATTAGCAAAAGCTCTGGCTGAGGCTGAAGAGCTCCGCGATAGATACCTGCGCCTGAAGGCTGAGTGGGACAATTATCGCAAGCGCACCGAGACCGAGCGCGCCGAAGAGCGCAGCAGGGCCACGCAGCGACTGGTGGAGAAGCTTCTCCCGGTTATGGATGACATGGAACGCGCCCTTGAGCATAGCGATACGGCCACGGAAGAATCCCTCAAAGAGGGTATTGCGCAGGTCCACAGCAAGCTGCAGGGTGTGCTTCTAAGCGAGGGGGTGCAGGCCATTGACCCAAAGGGGAGCCCCTTTGACGCCAATCTCCACTGCGCCGTATCGATTGTAGAAGATGCTCAAGCGCCTGACGAAACGGTGCTCGAGGTGTTCCAAAAAGGCTATGCCATGGGAAGCCGTGTGCTCAGGCCTGCAAGTGTAGTAGTAAGTAGTAAGTAATATTGACTGTCATTCTGAGGGCTTCAGCCCGAAGAAACTTTTAGGCGATGAGAGAAAGATCCTTCGCTTCGCTCAGGATGACAGAGGGAACGCTCAGGATGACAGAGGGAACGCTCAGGATGACAGAGGGAACGCTCAGGATGACAGAGGGAACGCTCGGGATGATAGAGGGAACGCTCGGGATGACAGAGGGATCGAGCAGGATGACACGGAATGTAAGGAGGTGGTAGCAAAATGGTACAGACAACCGAAAAATCATACTATGAAGTATTGGGGGTAGGCGAAAAAGCTACCACCGACGAGATTAAGAAGTCGTTCAAAAAACTTGCCCGCAAGCATCATCCTGATGCAGGCGGCGACGAAGCGGTTTTCAAAGAGATCAGTGAGGCTTATGAAGTTCTCTCCGACAAAGAAAAGCGCAAGGAATACGACACCATGCTCAGGTACGGCGCCTTTACGGCAGCCGGAGGAGCGGGAGCGGCCGGTATGCCCTATAACTGGGGCGGCCAGGGTGGCTCCTGGACGGTAACCGACAGGGGAGGAGACGGCGGCTATAGCTCCATTGGCGACATCTTCTCTCGGATGGCGGCCGGAGAAGGCGCTTTTGGCACCGACTGGGACTTTGGCGGAAGCAAGAGAAAGACCAAGGGCCAGGATGTCCAGGTAACCTTAGAGGTGACCTTTGAAGAGGCTTTCAAAGGTGCCGAGAAGCGCGTGACCGTTAAGAGCTCGGACGGCGGCAAGCAGACCATCGATGTCAAAGTGCCCAAAGGAGCCGTCGAAGGCGGCAAGCTGCGCTACAAAGGCAAGGGAACTGCGGGCAGCAATGGAGGGGCAAACGGTGACCTACTCATTGTGACCTCTATTAAGCCTCACCGAATATATTCCCGTAGCGGCGCAAACGTTTTGATGGACCTACCGCTCTCGATTGACGAGGCTGCGTTGGGGTCTACCATTACAATCCCCACGCCAGACGGCTCAAAGGTCAACCTCAAGGTGCCGGCCGGTACCCAGGAGGGAAAGGTCTTTCTTATCAAAGATAAGGGAGCTAAGCGCGTGGGCGGCAAAGCCGGCAGCTCTGAGTTCGGGGATCTCAAGGTAAAAGCAACGATTGTTATTCCCAGGCAACTCAATGACGCGCAAAAGGAAGCCCTCTCGGCTTTTGGCAAGGCCAGTGACACCGATACCCGAAAGGGGTGGCACGATGAATGACAGAGAACGCCCTTTGTACATGATAAGCGTTGCGGCAGATCTGGCGGGTATGCACCCGCAGACACTCCGCGTTTATGAGACCAAGGGGCTGGTGACACCCAAGCGATCGGGAGGCAACACCCGCCTGTATTCTCAGGCTGATATTGAGCAGCTGGAGCTAATCAGTCAGCTCACCAACGAGGGCATCAATCTGGCAGGCGTCATGCGCATCCTTGATATGCAAAGCCGCCTGGATAGACGTGACGAGCGCATCGAGCGCCTGGAGCATAAGCTGCGCGTGCTCTCCGAGCGGCTCCACGAAATGGAGCTGAGAAACCAGATTACTGCCATGGTGCGCTATGAACCCGGAAGTCTGCGATTAATTGAGTAATTATTTCACCGTAAGACTGTGCGAAAACTCGCATGTCATTCCCGCGCTTACTTATGTCATTCGCGCGCCCA
>JAISPK010000148.1 GCA_031274985.1 Coriobacteriales bacterium
AGGGCGATGAGATAGGTATGGCCCGCCCCGACGGCAGGCTTTCTACCTATACCCTGGGCGAGTGTCTGTATGACTCCGCCCTTAAGAGTGGTGCTGAGTTTATCTTTAACACGCATGTAGAGCAGCTGGTAGGAGACGCAGCAAGCGGCGTAACCGGTGTTATTGCCAAAGGTGAAGATGGAAGCTATATCCAATACAATGCCTCAAAGGGAGTGATACTGGCAACCGGCGATATCTCCGGAAACCCTGAGATGATTGACGCCTTTGCCCCCATCTGCAACCGCAGCGACACCTTTATCTATTCGCCTGTTGGCGGAAACACCGGCGATGCAATCAATATGGGCTCGTGGATTGGCGCTGGTATCTCTAAGTGTCCGGCAGCTCCCATGGTGCATCAGTTCACTCTGGAAACCATTGAATGGAACTTCACGGCATTTATCATGTCATGGCTTGCGGTTAATAAAAACGGCGACCGCTACGGTGCTGAGCTTCCCTTTGAGCCCTACCTCACCAATGCGCGCATGAACACCCCAAACAACGTTGCCTGGTCTATTTTTGACAGTAACTACGAGACCTACTTTAAAAAACAATGGCCCACCAAGTATCAGGTTTGGCTGGAGGGCATTGAGGACACGATGGATAACGCCCTGGCCGCAGGGGGTCTCTTCAAGGCTGACACCCTTGAGGACCTCGCCGCTCAAATCGGGGTTCCGGCCGATAATTTCAAAGCGGCCGTTGAACGCTATAACAGCATGGACGCCAAGAGTCTGGATACCGACTTTGATGTTCCGGCCCAATTTCTCTCTACCATTGGAACAGCCCCCTTCTATGCAACACCTCTGGTTTGCAGCACCCTGTCGATTCCCTTTGGTCTGCACGTCAATGATGACTCACAGGTCTGCACCGATGAAGATGTGCCCATCCAGGGCCTGTTTGCCATTGGCAATGCACAGGGCGACTTCTTTGGGCTTGATTATCCGGTTCATTTTCCGGGAATCAGCCAGGGCCGCTGTGTAACCTTCGGCCAACTTGTGGGAGAAGCTCTGGCTCAGGACACCGTTATCACCAAAACGGTGTAACTTTCTGTTTTTTGTATCGTCACTATGGACTGTCGCCCTTGCAAGAGGGTGGCAGTCTTTAGGTAAGGGTGGCGAGTCGGGAGAGCAGCCGTATGTCCTGACTGTCTACCGTAAGGGGCAGCTCTCTCCTGAAGGGCGCGCCGCCCTTGCGCTCGAGTATCAGCACAACCGGGTCAATGCCGGGATAAGCCCCCAGGGCTCGCATGAGTTGATCCGAGGAGGTCTGGTTGAAGTCCGAGACCTTTAAGCGCAGTTCAAAGACCTGCGGTTCTCGCGGCGTGTCATCAGTGAGTCGTATTTCCTTGATGCTGTTGACCTTGACCTGTGCGCCACGGGCCGATGATTCGTAGAGGCCGTTTACCTGAACAACCGCATCTTCTTCGAGGAGGTCCTTATTGTTTTCAAAAGGTCGGGGAAACAATATCATCTCTATGCTTCCTTCGAGGTCCTCGAGCACAAAGCGTGCCATTCTGTCGCCCCTTTTGGTGACCATCGGGGTGACGGAGGTTATCATGCCGGCCAGGGTAAGGGGGCGATCCTGAGGAATGCGCCGCCTGCCGTTGGTGCCATCCTGTTCGTCAATGAGACCGTCTGTTAAGTCAAGGGATTCGCTTGAGCTCTCGTCACTATCCGACTCGGCGTCCTCGGTGAGCTCACCGAGGGTAAATTCGGCGGCATTCTTGAGCGAGTTGGCATAGGGTCTCAGAGGATGGTCGGAAACATACATCTTGAGGATCTCTTTTTCAAAGGCGAGTTTTTCGCGGCGTTCCCACTCCACACCATCCGGTGCGGGAACCTCCTCAACAAAGCCTGAGTCCTTGGCATCGTCACCCAACAGGTCAAACATCGACACCTGGCCCTCTGCCTTTTCTTTCCTGCGCGCTGCGGCGATCTCGAGCACCTTGTCAACGTCCAGAATACGCAGCAGGTGGCGCCGCGTATAGCCGGTAGAATCAAAAGCGCCGGACTTAATCAGTGCTTCGATAGCACGCTTGTTAACCGAAGTGTTGGGAACCCTGAAGACAAAATCATGGAGTGAGCTAAAGGTGCCGCTTTGCTCCCGCTCAGCGATGATATCACGTGCTGCCTGCTCCCCCACCCCGCGGATACCGGCAAGCCCAAAGCGAATGGAGCCCTCAAGCGGTGTGAACTCAAGACCTGAGGAGTTTACGTCGGGCGGCAGTACCTGTATGCCTTCTTTGCGGCAGATGGTGATGTAGTGGATGAGCGAATCATTGCGCCCCAGGTTTGAGGAAAGCACAGCTGCCATAAACTCAACCGGGTAGTGGGCCTTGAACCAGGCAGTCTGCATAACGAGCACTGCGTAAGCAGCTGAGTGTGACTTGTTAAAGGCGTACTCAGCAAACTTCTCAACATCATCCCAGATCTGTTGTGCGGTTTTTTGGCTATAACCGTTGCGCTTAGCGCCGTTCATCCAGTGCTCTGCCATGGATTCCTGCGACCCGTCGTTCCAGGTGCGCTGTGCGTGCATCATGGAGAAGCTCTTCTTGGCAACAGCCTTTCTGACGATGTCACTCTCTCCGGCAGAAAAGCCGCTCATTGCCATGGATATCTGCATGACCTGCTCCTGGTACACAATGGCACCATAGGTCTCCTCCAAAATAGGCGCAAGGCGGTCGTCGTAGTAAACTACCTGCTTCTTACCCGTTTTGCGGTCTACAAAGTCGTTGACCATGCCTGAGTTGAGCGGGCCGGGTCTGAAGAGGGCAATCGTCGCTACGATGTCAGAATAGCGGTCGGGCCGCATACGGCGCAGCAGCGCTATCATGCCCGGCGACTCCACCTGAAACACCCCGGCGGTATCGCCGCGTTGCAGCACTTCAAAGACTTTGGGATCATCGTGGGGAATAGCCTTGATATCGATTTCTCTGCCATGGTTTTCTTTGACGTAGTCCCGTGCGCGCATCAAAACGTTGAGGGTTCTCAGACCCAAAAAGTCCATCTTTAACAGGCCGAGCTTTGCGTTGTGCTCGCCGTCGTACTGGGTGATGATGACGTCGCCCTGTGTGTCTTTTTTGATGGGGACGTGTTCGTCAACCGGATCGCGGCAGATAATAACCGCTGAGGCATGCACGCCCTCACCACGAATGCTTCCTTCCAGCATGAGCGCTGCATCGAGGACCTGTTTGGCCTCCGTATCAGCGTTGATGAGGTCGAGCAGGTCAGGACTCTTTTGACTGGCAAGCTTGCCGTCTTCTGAGGCGCCGATGTTGGCTTTGATGTCGGCCATAGGGCCGCCTAGAATGGTCTTTGAGATCTTGTCTCCCAAGGCTATGGGTTTGTCCAGCACGCGGGCCGCATCCCTCACAGCAGCTTTTGCCTTCATGGTGGAGTAGGTAATAACGTGTGCTACCTTCTCAGGACCATAGAGCTCGCGCAGATGTTCGATGACCCTGAAGCGACCTTCTTCGTCAAAGTCGATGTCGATATCAGGCATCTCCGTACGCTCAAGTGACAAAAAACGCTCAAACATCAGACCGTTGGAGAGCGGATCAAGATCGGTGATTCCCAGTGCATAGCTGACGATGGAGCCCGCAGCACTGCCTCGTCCGGGGCCCACCCCTACCCCGTTTTTTCTCGCCCAGTCAACAAACTCGGATACCACTAAAAAGTAGGTGGGAAATCCCTGGTCGCAGATAATGCGATGTTCGTATTCAAAACGTTCTATGACCTCAGGGGGCAACGGTGTGCCATAGCGCTCTTCAAGCCCCTGGAGGGTAAGTTCAGCGAGAAGGGATTCATTGGTCATGCCCTCAGGAAGGTCAACCTCGGGGAGGATATAGTCATCAGGCAAAACAACGTTGCACTTTT
>JAISPK010000002.1 GCA_031274985.1 Coriobacteriales bacterium
CAATACCGCTGTCCTTAATCACAAATTTGAGACTATGGCCTTCCACCCCGGCTCCCAGACTCTCCACGCGCAGCGAAATAGAGCCTCCGTTGGGCGTAAACTTGATGGCGTTGGAGAGCAAACAGGTCACTATACGGGTCAGCCGCTGACTGTCGCCAACGAGCACCGCGGGTATCTGCTCGTCAAGGTAATAACTGAAGTTAAGCTGCTTCTCACTGAGTTTGAACCGGGACTCTTTGATAACCCAGTTCAAATCCCTTCTCAGGTCAAAAGGCATGAGCCTGAGGTTGAGCTCGTTTGCCTGGATGCTCGCCATGTCCAAGATGTCGTTGATAATGTCGAGCAAATGCTCCGAAGCGTCTTTGATATGCTCGAGACAGTAGTCTTTGCGCTCGTTGTTGTCGCTGCTGAGCGCGATGGAGGTCATGCCGATAATCGCATTCATGGGCGTGCGCATCTCGTGACTGACATTGGAGAGAAATTCGCTCTTTGCCTCACTGGCATTGACGGCATGATTCAAAGCCTGCTCACGCTGCTCACCATAGTGCTCACGCGTCAGTGCAGCAACGAGGTCGATGGCAACGCTCTCTATAAGCTGTACGTCCTTTTGCTCAAACTGTTTAAACGACTTGGGATACTCCAGAGCCAAAAGGCCCCAGGGCTCGTTTTGCATATACAGTGGCGTCCAGATAAACGCCTGCGAGCGGCTGTCCAGCAGATCTTTGTACGTTGAGCAAGGGGGCTCGTTGATGTTGGGGCATTTGATTGCAAGGCGTTTCTTTGCCGGATGAGTCGAAACGGTTTTGCACATCGCCTTGCAAAGCGCATTGATCTCGTCGTCCTTGAGCTCAGGAGCATCGCCCGTGCCACTCCAGTAGTGCTTGAGGTAGGCATTGGACTTGCGGTCCGGAGCGCTCACCACATAAACGCGGGACGCCTCCAAAAAATGGCCCAGGGCGGCGAGTGATTCGGTGACCCGGGTATCGAAGGGCTGCTCAGAAGACAGGGTCTGGGATATCTTGACCATCATCTTTTGGGCATGGATGCTGTCTACAAGCTCCTGCTCTTTGCGCACCTGCAGCAGCACGTTGGCGCAGGCGGCCAGGATAACCACAAAGATACATATCAGCAAAATAATGTTGAGGTCGCGGATCTTGGTATTGGTCTGGAGGATGTCCTCATCGTTCACCCCAACAGCAACAACAGCAATCACATTGCCGTTGTTATCATAAAACGGCGAGAAAGACTTAAAGCCGCCGTCGAGCGCCTCGGGCTCAAAGAGGGCCGTAACCACCACCAGGCCGTCAAAAGCGGCGTCAAGGGCGGAGTGCGAACTGAATGACGGGGCGGAAATATCGTGGACTCCCGCGCCGGCACCGCTGGAAACTACGTACTGCAGTTGTCCCGAAGGCAGCTTGCGAATGAAGGCGACTTCAGTAAGATTATGGAGAGCCGAGAAGGCATCGAGACGACGGATGACCGCAAGGCCCTGTTCGCTCGAGAGCGCTTCGACGTCTTGAATTGCGTCGAGTTCTGCCGGAGAGAGTATGAGTGAGCTGGCCTGAGCTTCTGAGAGCAAACGCTCGCTACGGCTCTCCTCCAGAGAATCAACAAAAGAGTTCAGAGAAAAACCGGTATAGAGCGATAATCCCAGCACAACCATCGCCGAGATCAAAAAGAGACCAAGTACCTGTTTGGAGCGTCTGTCAGCCAAGCATCCTCCTCTATTAAGAACACTCATTCAAGGGTACTCTAGTTGTTTTTATCATTTATGAAGTAATCCCCACAATATCTCCACAAATACCCTGAACGGCGCTCTCAGCAGGCCGAGCCAAAAGGGGGACGGTTCTTTTATGGCTCGTCCCCCTTTGTCTGCACGCCAGCTATTCCTCGCCTACGTCGAACTGTGAGTTGTAGAGCATTGCGTAGAAACCGTCTCGGGCCAACAGGCTCTCATGCGTACCCTGCTCCACGATGTCGCCTTCATCAATAACCAGGATGAGGTCGGCATTCTTAATAGTAGAGAGGCGATGGGCGATGATAAAGCTGGTGCGATCGGCCATCAGGTTGTCCATAGCTTTTTGGATGAGCAGTTCGGTATGGGTGTCCACCGAGGAGGTGGCCTCGTCCAGGATGAGGATCCGCGGGTCATGCAAAACGGCGCGCGCAATGGTCAGCAGCTGCTTTTGCCCCTGTGAGATATTGGACGCTTCCTCATTGATTACCAGTTGGTAGCCACCCGGCAGGGTGTGGATAAAATGGTCGGCCTGAGCAACCGCCGCGGCGTGGTGCACCTCTTCATCGGTGGCATCGAGCTTGCCGTAGCGGATGTTCTCGGCAATCGTGTCGGAGTAAAGCCAGGTATCCTGCAGCACCATGCCAAAGAGGTTGTGGAGACAGTCGCGCTCATAGAGGCGGATATCAGTGCCATCGATGGAGATAGAGCCGCTGTCCACATCGTAGAAGCGCTCCAGCAACTTGACGAGGGTGGTCTTGCCGGCACCGGTCGGCCCCACGATGGCGATCTTGGCACCGGGCGAGACCTTGGCCGAGAAGTCCTTGATGATGACCTTGTCAGACGTGTAGCCAAAGTGCACACGGTCAAATTCCACCGCGCCTTTGACCTCTGCTGGCTGCACTGCGAGGGCTT
>JAISPK010000027.1 GCA_031274985.1 Coriobacteriales bacterium
AAGGTGCGTCCCCTTTTGTCGGCAAACCACTTTTCAGAAAAACCTAATCCAGATTGAGTTTGGTGCGCAGCAAATATCTACTATAAAAGTACGACGCAACGCTCACGGCACTCAAGACAATCAAGCCGGGGAGCACCAGCTTCTGTGTCTCGTAAACCCAGGGAAACTGCGAAACTGAGTAGAAAGACGGGCTCGCATTAAATACGAAATAGGCCAGGATAAAAGCGAGCAACGACGTGACTATCTGCATAACCACACTGATTGCCACATAGATGCCGATGCCGGCAAGAACCTTATGGGTCTTTGCAATCACGGCCCCGACGGTGAGGGCAACATAAATCTGCAAGGCTGCTGCGAGAATCGCCACCACGCCATAGCAGAGCACCTCAAACAGAGTCATCATTGCTGGCAGAGTGCTTGCGTCGTGAGCCAGATCGCTCAAAGATCCAAAGTTAATGTAGCTGAGAAGCCCTGTGTCTGAAAAGCTCACAAAGAGCAATGTCACCGTAGCAAGGCCGATGATGATCGCATTGACAAAAAGCCACGCCGAGCCCGCAAGGGTCTTGGAAAGGAGATGGCTGCTCACCGGCACCGGAAGGGTAAGGGTGAGGTAGCCTTCATCTCTGAGCAAACTCTGGTAATAATGCCTGCCGACAAGCAGAAGTGTCACCCAGTAGGAGGCAAAGACCATGGCAATGGTCAGCAACGCAAACACAAGCGAGATTGCCGAGAGTAGTTCCTCGAGGGGCTGTGAAGTGTAATTCGAAGTGCTGGAAAGGCTCATAATGGCAAATTTGATCAAGAGTATTCCCATTATTGAAGCGAGGATCACTCCTCCCTGCAGGGGGAGCATGACGCGGCTGAGCGCCCTGAAATCGTATTTAAGTAGTTTGCCTAACATCTGAACGCCTCCCTAAAATAGGCGTCCAGCGAGGGCCAGCCTGCTTCATACACAGCTGAGACCGGACCTGCGGAAACCACCTGGCCGCGGTTGATGAATATATAGTCATCAAGGACGCTTTCGACATCGCTTATCAGGTGCGTTGAGATAACGCTGGCCGCGCTGCGATCATAGTTGGCTATGATCGTATTCATGATGTAGTCGCGTGCCGCAGGGTCTACACCGGCAATAGGTTCGTCGAGAAGATAGAGCTTGGAGCGGCGTGCCATCACAAGGATGAGCTGCACTTTTTCTTTGGTGCCCTTTGAGAGCTTGTTGATGTGGGCAACTATCGGCACCTGCAAACTGCTGAGCATTTCGATAGCGCGCTGCCGGCTGAAGTCAGCGTAGAAACTCTCAAAGTAGTCAAGGGCATCCGACACCTTCATCCAGGAGCTGAGGTAGGTCCTCTCAGGCAAGAAAGATACCAGCGCCTTGGACTGTGCGCCTGGCTGGTAACCGCAAACGGACACCGAGCCATAAGACGGCGTCAACAAACCTGCCACGGTTTTAAGAAGGGTAGTTTTGCCCGATCCATTGGGTCCCAAAAGGCCAACGATCCTGCCCGGATAGAGCTTAAGGTTCACCGGACCCAGTGCAGGAAAAGAGCCGTAACTCTTGACGAGATCCTGACAATGCAAGACGGGGGCAAGCGGTAGAGGCAACTGCGGAGGAAGCAACTGCGGTTCAGGCAACTGCGGTTCAAGCAACTGCTGAGGAGCTTGTGTTTGTTCAGTCATGCATACCTCATTTCTTTGTATCCCTACCAAGTATGCCACAGCCTACCGCATATCGCGGCATCAGTCATAGATACGTAGCAAAAAACCGCGATTCTGCTCGCGGAAAACTCCACAATACCTCCACTTTGTCTCCATATTTTCTCCATATCTGTTGTCTATACTGCATAGTATCAAGAGTTAAAGGGGAAGAAGGCAACAAACCCAGGGGATGTGTTAAACGTCAGGGGAAAGTCTTGGCGGGGTATATAAAATAGGGTGGTATTTGAGAAAGTACTGCAGTTAACGGGGAAAAGAAAGGGCTTTGCAAGGAGCCGGCGTTTGAGAAAGTCTCAAACGCCGGCTTTCCCTTTTTATGCGACTAAAGCCTTCTTTGCCACCTGCGCAAGAGCAGCAAAGGCAACAGCGTCACTCACGGCAAGTTCGGCGAGGACTTTACGGTCAAGCTCCACACCGGCAACCTTTAAGCCATGCATGAACACGGAATAGCTGAGGCCGGTATTGCGGGCAGCCGCGTTGATGCGGGTGATCCACAAGCGACGGATAACACGCTTTTTGTTACGACGATCACGGTAGGCATACTGCAAAGAATGCTGGACTTGTTCTTTTGCGGCACGATACGAACGCGATTTGGCACCGTAATAACCCTTGGCGCGGGTTAATACCACGCGACGCTTTTTACGGGCTGCTACAGATCTTTTAACACGGGACATAGTTCTTCAACTCCCTCTATGGCTTACCGAAGCCCCAGCTGGCGGGCAACGACTTTTTTATCGGACTTGGCAATTTCGGTTTCATGGCGGAAGTTGCGTTTACGTTTTTGGCTCTTCTTTTCCATGATGTGGCTCTTATACGCTTTGGAGCGCATGATCTTTCCTCCCCCGGAAACCCTGAAGCGTTTTGCTGCTCCACGGTGCGTCTTCATCTTTGGCATAGTGTGCTCCTCTCAAGCTACTATCTCGTAGGGTGCTCATTGTTGTTGTCGCTGTGAAACCAAGGTGCTTTTCACAGTCTGGAGTTTAGGACTCTTGGGTGCCCTTTTCTTCTTCGTGCCCCTCGGCTCGTGCGCCTTCTGGCTTCAGTGGCTTTTTCTTGACCGGCGTCATGAGCATGAACATATTGCGTCCCTCAAGTTTTGGCTGCACCTCAATTGCGGCAGACTCTCTGAGGTCTTCGGCAAGTTTTTCTAAAATGACCAGACCAAGATCCGGATGGGCCATCTCGCGGCCACGAAACATGATGGTTACTTTGACCTTAGCACCGGATTCAAGAAAGCGCAGTACGTGACGCTTTTTGGTCTCGTAGTCGCCGGTGTCGATCTTGGGACGGAATTTCATCTCCTTGATCTCAATGCGGCTCTGCTTCTTGCGTGCCGCCTTGGCTTTTTGCGCTTGTTCGTACTTGAACTTGCTGTAGTCCATGACTCGGCAGACCGGCGGCGTTGCTTCGGGGGCAATCTCAACCAGATCAAGTCCCTGATCGTCGGCGATACGCTGTGCAGCATCTACATCAAAGATACCGAGTTGCGATCCATCGACCCCAATCAAACGACACTCTCCGGCGCGAATATCCTCGTTGAGTCTTGGCTCAGATGTAGCTATGGCCATCACCTCTCTCGTACTTTGGGAGCCTGTTGGCGCCCTGGCGGCACTGCTTTTACGCTAATAAAAAACCCGTCAGCGCTTGGCGGACGGGTGTACGGTTGGTAACTGCGGGCAATGGATGCCGGCATTCTTCTTTGTACAACCCTACAGCAGCCATTGCGCCATATGGGTGGGGAGCACGTCTCCCGCTTGACTGCCTCAAAAGACAGCCTGCGTATTGTATCACAACTTTTGTTGGATGTGGTCAAAAATGATTGCGGCGAGTTGTTGCTTGCTCATCAGTTCCGTTTGCTCGCTTCCAGCGTCGTCAACAAATAAGATCCTGTTGTTGTCGCTGGCAAACCCAACGCGAGGGTCAGAAACGTCGTTGGCAATGATAAGATCTGCGCCTTTTGCTCTTCGCTTTGCCTCGGCATTTTGGAGCAGGTGCTCGGTCTCAGCGGCAAAACCCACGATATAGGGTCTGTTGGCCCGAGCCGCATTGCGGCGGGCGGCAAGGGTTGCCAGAATATCCGGATTGGCAGAGAAGTCAAAGGTAAACGAGGAATCCTCGCCCTTTTTGAGTTTTTGCTCCGCTCTGCGCACGGGGCGAAAATCTCCAACCGCCGCAGAAAAGATAGCGATATCAGCACCGTCAAAATGCTCAGAGGCTTTTTCCAGCATCTGCTCGGCGGTGGTCACCGGTACATACTCAATGCCCAGCGGACTCAACAACTTGGTAGGGCCGCTTATCAGCACCACTGCTGCACCCCGTTGCGCGGCCTCGTGCGCAAGAGCAAACCCGGTCTTGCCGCTTGAGGGCGAAGAGATATAGCGTACCGGGTCGAGGTATTCTCGGGTGGGGCCGGCCGTTATCAAGACCCGTTTGCCGGCCAGGCTCTTACTTTGCGCCAGCACCCGCAGGGTAGCAGCACAGATTTCTTCCGGACTCGACATCCTGCCGCTGTCCTCGGTGCCACAGGCAAGATAGCCCTTGCCCGGGCCAACGATGGTTGCTCCGGCTACCTCCAGCACCCGCAGGGATTCCTGGGTCACCGGGTTTTTGAGCATTGCCGCGTTCATGGCAGGAGCCAGCACACTGGGTACGGTGGTGGCCAGGGCCGTTGTGCTGAGAAGATCGTCGGCAACACCATGTGCTATTTTATTAAGCACATTAGCGGTGCAGGGAGCGATCACCAATACGTCTGCCTCCTGCGCCAGAGAGATATGGTTAATAGGGTTGCCCGGGTCGTCGAACAACCGGGTAGCTACCGCGTTGCCCGTAAGTGCCCTAAACGTTGCAGCGCCAACCAGTCGTTGGGCATGCTTGGTCATAATGACCTTTACGTTGAGGCCGGCGTTTTGATACAGACGCACCAACTCGCAGGCTTTATAGGCCGCAATTGAGCCGGTGATGCCCAGCAAAACTGTCTGTTTGCCTGCGCTTTTCATGGCATCATCAAGCACGCCGATAGGTGAGCTTTGCAATGGGTGATTCCCAGACACCAACCTCTTCAAGCGCTATGTGCGCCGGGAGCATTGCTTCCAGACGTTCATATATCACGCGGGCCAGATGCTCAGCCGTAGCGTTGATGTGGTCAAAGGGAGGCACCTCGTTAAGGTACACGTGATCGTAATCGGCAAGAATGGTTGCCAGATTGCCCTTGAGGTCTTTGAAATCGTACACGATGCCTACCTCGTCAAGCTCACTGCCCGAGACACTCACTTCAATATCCCAGGTATGCCCATGTAGTTGACGGCATTCGCCGGGATAGCCCACCAGAGCATGCGCAGCATCAAAATGATCCTTGATTGTAAGGGTGTAGTAACCGGCTTTCATAACGCTCCTTGTTTGCTCGAAAACAACTTCTGCTTCTTGAGACCCGTCGCCCCGGGTCAGGGGAGCAACCAATTGCCCCCGAAGTCCTGCTTTTTTTGACACTGCTGTGGCAGGCGCCACCATGAAGGTTCCCACACTCCCCTGCTCGTCC
>JAISPK010000056.1 GCA_031274985.1 Coriobacteriales bacterium
CCCTCAGCGGTAATCTGGTAAGTTCCGGTGGCATAGATGTCAACGGCACGCTTACCCAAAAAACCGGTGCCGTCATACAGAGCTGCGTAAGAGCCTCGGGTGACGGCGGTGGTGTTACCTGCAATGGTGGCAGCTTTACCATGGACGGAGGGATGATCTCAGGCAATAAAGCCCCTGGGATCTTCAACGGGGGTGGCGGTGTGGCTGTTCTCGGCAATGGAATCTTTACCATAAACGATGGCACGATCTCTGCCAATACAAGCGGCGGCCTTGGGGCCAGCTTGGGTGGCGGTGGCGGTGTATACCTCGAAACTACGGCAAAACTGATTATGAATGGCGGATTGATTATCAACAATACGTCAGGTGGTAGTGGCGGCGGGATATATACAAAAGATTATGATAGCAGCAACCCGGCGAATATACTCAAATACGCTAACATCAACATCGCGTCCCAAGCTATTGTCAGCGGAAACAAAGCGTATTCTCTTGCACAGCCTCCAAGCAATGCGGCACAATTCAGCGACCCCGCATATCGCCTAACCAATCCCCTGTTCAATGGCAACCTGCTAACCAACAGCAATCTCAATTACAACCATCCCGCTCCAAACATTGTGATTCTCTATAACGCCAATGGTGGAACCGGCGCAGATTATACCCAGGACAGCGGCAGAGCAGCAGCCAGCCCTCCTGCCACAGTAACTATTCAATCACTGGCAAATACAGGGATTACTCCTCCGCCGCACGCAAGCTTTGACCGCTGGAATACCCAACCAAACGGGGGCGGCACGTTTTATACCGCAGGTCAAACAGGCGTAAGCTTTAATGAGAGCCCCCTGCTCTATGCGCAGTGGAATTATTTCAAACCGTATGCTGTCACCAAAGACAACGGCGGCTCCCCGCTTCCGATAGGTTCTTATTCCTGGCTTGCCGAGGCAGTTGCTGCTTGCGGCACAGATGGCCCGTATACCATTACCCTCACCGGCATAGATGACGACGATATGACCGACTATGCTACCAACGGGAGTAACGCGTGTATCCTGATTCCTTCGAATAAGGTCATTACCCTCAAATCAGATACCGGCTTTCGCGTGATTACTCAGCAGAGCATGGCCCGTCATTTTGCTGTCCAGGGATCCCTGACCTTGCAAGGCATTGTGCTTCAAGGCAAGGGCATAAGCAGCGCAAGTGCCAGCAACGGCGGCATCGAGGTCATAGGCTCGCTAACTCTTAACAGCGGCGCAAAAATCTCCGGCTGCTACGCAGGTAACGCCGGTGGCACCGGCTGCGGTGGCGGCGTGTATGTATATAGCAGCGGTGTGCTTACCATGAACAGCGGTGCAATCACCAACAACACCGCTCAGCTCAACGGCGGCGGAATCTTCACCGAGGACTACAGCTACGCAGACCCTGCAAACACTGGTAACTACGCAAATATCGCCCTTGCGCCCGGAGCTGTATTGAGCGGAAATATGGCCGGCAAAAGGATGTTCCTGCCGCAGAACGCAGCAGACTTCACCACCCGCGCGGTTAACCCCTTCAATGGGTCACTGCTCAACAACCTGGATATCAATTACTGTAAAGAGGTTGCTGTTACCCCGGTAACCATCTCTGAGGTGGTCACCGGCGATTTCTCGGACAGAACCAGGTTCTTTGAATTTGCCGTCACCCTCACCTATAGCAACGGTGAGCCCCTTGTGGGCGAGACCTTCTTCTACACAGGAGAGATGGTGAGTGGCGTTTACGCAGAGGCGGGGGCACCGCCACCCGGCAGTTTTGTGCTCGACGAGGCAGGTCAGGCGCAAATTGTGCTCGGCCACGGCCAGGCTATCACCATTCTTGATATTCCGGAAGACTTTAAGATTCAGGTTGCCGAAAACGAGAGTGGTGTTTATGCGGTCTGGCTGTCCGTAGACGGAGACACCCCACAGTTAAGTGATGACACCGGCCTGGTAACCGTTGGCTCAAATGCCCGAACCTTTGATTTTGAGAACAATCGTACCACGCCCGTACCAACAGAGGTCTTGCAGGGCTCCTGGGGAGGCACCTTCTTCTTTTTGACCCAGGGAATCTTCGCGGGATTGCTGGCAACAGAGCGTATAAACATAAAACGCAAACGGGCTCAGGCCTCTCAATAAACGCCCGTGAGTCAGGGCTATGCCGGGCAGCAAAAAAGAGTATTATTACTACATTGCAAAGTCAAAATTGTGGAGGAGAAGGGAGAGGCTATGCAAAATCCAACCGATAATTCAATACGGCGTAAAAAAGGTATCAGTAGACGGAATTTTGTTGTCTGGGCTGGAATCCTTGGAGCTGGAACGGTGCTGACCAGCTGCAAACCAACGTCCAGCCAACGACCAGGCGGATCGGACGAGGGAGTTGGCGATCTCTTTGACTACGACAAAGTGGTATGGAATGGATGCCACGTCAACTGCGGCAGCAGGTGTCCGCTCAGAACCTATGTAAAAGACGGCACCGTGATTAGAGTAGAAGTGGACAACGAGGGAAGCGATGTGCTCAAGGCCGGGGCAGCTGCCCAGTTGCGATCCTGCGTTCGCGGACGCACCGGACGACAGCGCCTCTACAACGAAACACGCATTCAAAAACCACTCAGACGTATCGAAGGAACAAAACGCGGTGAGGGCAGGTACGAAGAGATCTCCTGGGATGAGGCAATCTCTGACATCGCGCAGGCATTAAAGGAGGTAAAGGACGAATACGGCAATGATGCAATCTATATTCAGTATGGTACCGGCCAACTCGGCGGAACCGTTTCAAAGTCATGGCACCCTGATTCATCCATGCCTGCTCGCTTGATGAATGCCTATGGCGGTTATCTCAGGATGTATTGTGACTATTCAACGGGGCAGATAACCTGGGAGCTCCCTTTGTTTAACGGAGATGCCTGGTCAAACAATGAGGTTACTGACCTGGTCAACTCCAAGAATATCGTGCTCTTTGGCAACAACCCGTCAAACACCCGCATGAGTGGCTCGGCAATGATGTATCTGCTCTCACAGGTGCGCCAGCAAAACCCCCATGCCACTATTGTGGTGGTTGACCCCATGCTCTCCGACACAGCTGTTGGTGTTGCCAATCAATGGATCGCCATCCGCCCGGGCACCGACATGGCGCTCGTCGCCGGTATGATCTACCACCTCTTCACTAACGGTAAGCTCGACGAAGCCTTTATCAGGGATAAATTCATCGGTTTTTATTCCGACAGTTTTTTTGAGGAGGTCAAGCTGGGTGAACCCACCAATGCCTCGTTTTTTGGATTTGACAAGAGCGGTAGCATCACGGTGGCGGACGACCAGTCCTATGAGGCCTATCTCAAGGGAACCGGCGCCTATGAAGGGACTGGCGAAAAGACCCCTGAATGGGCTGCGTCTATCACGGGGGTTCCTGCTGACGCCATTCGTGCTCTTGCACAACTCTACGCAGACGGCCCAACGGCAACCATCCAGGGCTGGGGCCCTCAACGCCATAGCAATGGCGGCAACAATACCCGGGCGATTGGCGTTATCGCCGCAATCACCAAAAACGTCGGAATCTCCGGCGGTGGAACCGGGGCGCGCGAATCAGTCGGAGGAGCTCCTTTTGCCGTGGCAACTTCTATCCCGTGCTTTCCCGAGAAGAATACGGTTGACCGATGCATCTCGTTTTTCAATTGGTTCCACGCAATTGAAGACTATAAGTCAATGAACGACACAACCTGGGGAGTCCGCTGGGCTGGTAAGGAGTTCGACTACGCCGAGGTCCCCGGAGAGATTGCTCTAAAGGCTCCCATCAAATTCATCTGGAACTACGCCTCAAATATCATGCATGGCCAGCATGGCGATATCAATGAATGCCTGCGTCTGTACAATCTTCCTGATGAGAAGGAAAGCGGGCTACGAATGGTGGTCACGGTAGATTGCTACCTGACTCCAACGGCGCAGATATCAGACATCATCCTGCCGGGAACCACGACGTTTGAAGAAGATGACATTGCTGCTGGCGGCGGTGGCTGGACTGGTTTTGTGTGTTGCGAAAGTGCGGCGGTGGATCCGCTGTTTGAGGCCAAACCGATTTACGAGATCTGCCGCCTTGTTGCAGACAAACTGGGAATCGAGAAGGATTTCACCGAGGGCAAGAGCCAACTTGACTGGCTCAAATGGTGCTATGACCAAGGGGTGCAGGCAGGAGATGACCTGCCGGCGAGTTTTGAGGAATTCAAGGCAACGGGGCTCTTCAAGAAAACGAATGACCATACCCCGGGTATTGCCACCCACGATGACATCGCTACTCCCTCCGGAAAATACGAGCTCTTTTCCAAGCAGGCATTCAATCTTTCCAAGCAATGGGATCTTACCGCTGGAGGCTACCTTCCCGCGGACGGACTCGATCAGATTACCGGACTTCCAATCCTTTATTCCAACTTCGAGGGCTACACCGACGCAGCTACCCGCGCTGAATACCCCTTCCAGTTGATTGGGCATCATGTAAAGTCGCGCACCCATTCATCGTATGGAAATGTCGACTGGATGAAGTCCGTTGCTCCTCAGCAATGCTGGATCAACAGCAAGGATGCAGCTGCCCTCAATATCGAAAATGGCAGTATGGTCAAGCTGTCAACCAAGAGGGGCACCACCTTGGTAAGCGCAAAAGTCACGGAGCGTATCATGCCCGGTGTACTCTCTCTTCCTCAGGGAGCCTGGTATGATCCGGAAAGCCGAAACCCGGCCACCCTTGGCAATCGGGATGTCGTTGACCGGGGCGGTTGTATCTCAGTGCTCACCTCAATACGCCAGACTCCTCTTTCAAAGGGTAATGGTGTTCATTCGAACCTTTGTAAAATCGAGAAGGCATAAGGAGGTTCATCATGGCGCATTATGGTTTTTATGTTAATACCGATATCTGTATTGGTTGCAAAGCTTGCATGACATCGTGCTTCGATCGCAATGATCTCTCGGTCCCGCAGAAGTTTCGCAAGGTTTGGGAGTTCAGCGGCGGCGAGTGGACAGAGGATGGCAACGGCGCGTTTGAGCATTCTGCCTTTGCTTACTATGTCTCGCTCACCTGCAACCACTGCGATGTTCCGGCCTGTCTGGCAATCTGTGAGCCCGGTGCAATATCAAAGGATCCGGAGACCGGCCTCGTTACCATTGATGAAGAGCTTTGCATCGGGTGCATGAAATGCCAGGAAGCTTGTCCGTACAGCCATCCTATTCTGTTTGATGACGGCCTTGCTCACAAATGCGTTCTCTGCACCGACGAGAGCAAAGATGGTACGCCTAAGCCTGCCTGCCTTACGGCATGCCCGGTGAGGGCGCTCCAGTTTGGCGATATCAGCGAACTCAGGGCTTCCTACGGTGACGCTTGCGAAATCGGCACCCTCAAAAACACTACCTCACCAAACGTTGTCATTGGACTGCATCGTGATGCAGACAAGGGAGGAGAGCTGGCAAATCCCCTTGAAGTTGGGCATACTGCCTGATGCTCCTGCCGCCTTTGAAATCTGCAGGTGAAACTGCCCCTGAATTGCCCTTGGAGATTATCCGGGGTCTTCAGGTCAGCAGCGGTTTTTGCGTTCAGTTACTACATGAAGCGCCCTCCAAAAAGACTATCGGTGCTCTCAAGGAGAATCGAGAGCTCTTTTTGGAGGAGCCCTTCATTTCACTGGCGCCTGAATCTGCCCGTATCCTCGATCGGATTTTGTCTGAGGATACGGGCAGGGAGTTTCTTGCCTCAATCCGGGAGGATTATGCGTTTCTCTTTCATCTGGTGGCGCAGTCACATACCTCGCCCTATGAATCGGTCTATCGTACGGATGACCGCACACTCTTTGGGCCGACGACGCTCGAGTTACGAGCGCTCATGGGGCGTTATTCGCTGGCCGCGCCAAACAACAACAGGGAGCCGGATGATCACATTGCCCTTGAGCTTGCCTTTCTCTCGGAGCTGCTCAAGCGCCTGGCAGATACCTATGAGGCAGATGCAACCAACAAGGAGGATCTTGATTTCTTCGTTGAGGGCATTCAAGCCTTGCTCAGCAACCATCTGCTGACTTTTGCCCCTGAGTATCTGGAGAAACTTGCGCTCCAGGCAAAAACAGAGTTCTATCGGGCAGTTGCCGGGATTGCCCTGGAAACGCTGGCGGCCACAACTCAGATCCTTGACTGGTGATTGCTGTATACTGGAGCTGTCCTTATCGTGTGCCGGACAATCTGAGCAAGACAGGAGAACCTATGACAAATCTGCCGACAGAACCGATTAATAAAAGGCGCGGTTTTGCTGTTGCTGCTCTGGTCCTGGCGTTGATTGGGTTGCTCTGTTTCAGTATGTTGGCCCTGCCGGTTATCGGCCCCTTTATCGCCATCGTGGTTATTCCGCCTGCTCTGGTCTGCGCCTTACTTGCCATCATTTTTGCTATCCTCGGACTTAAGGGCACCTCTAAAACAGTTGCGATTCTCGGGTTAATCCTTGGATGCCTGATAATCCTGCTGGCCTTGGTTTTGTTTGCACTTCTTGCCCTATAAGTGTTCTCTGGCTTCCGCTGTCCAAATGGCCTGAGCGGTGCAGTCCAACTCCCCAAAGGACTTCTTGTAAGATTCTATTGCTTAATATCTTACGATAAGTTATCTTTAAAACATGAACTAATTTTGTGTTTATGTGGTGTAAAAAAACAAAACACTATCTGTTTCATGCATGACTTGCGAAATTGTCAGGAAGCCTTTGCTTCGCCTGATGGGACAAGAACTACCGACGACTCTTAGGTGACAAGGCACAAGGATTGTGCGAGCGCTGCTTGTATTCGACAAGTGAGAGGTGGTGGTTGCCTTGGAAGTCCACTGATTCCCCTGGGGGCCTTTTATGCGGTAAAACAATCCGAAGATTCGAGTGAGCATTGCATCATTGATTTTGAATTGATGGCGCAATGGGGAGGAGTTAAAAATGAACGATGCGGGAGTGGTGCAAAGAGCAAAACAGAGCTTTGTCAGATTCAGTCTTTATTTAGCACTCTCTTTGGTGCTGGCGTTTACTACTCTCGGTGTTGCAGCAATCGCAAGCACCGGAGACGACGGTTTGGTGACTAAAGCAGAAGCTGCCAGCTGGTATGGCTACGGATGGGGCCAGTCCGGGTACCATTATTGGTATGGCAACGGATACGGTTATTACTATGGGGGATGGTATACCATCAATGGTCATTACTATCTCTTTGACTGTAACGGGTGGATGCTGACCGGTTGGCAGTGCTGGAATGGAAGCTATTACTACCTGGGTGACTGGTATCAAGGATGGTGGCAGCAAGGGGTTTGTTATCCCTACTACAATTATTA
>JAISPK010000111.1 GCA_031274985.1 Coriobacteriales bacterium
CGTTAGTGAGCCCGGCAACGTCAAGGGCAAGCGTTGAGCCGTCCTGTAGCGCAAGCACTCCTGTGGCCAGCGTCTCCACGGTGGTTGCGCCCGCAAAGAGACTGAGTTGTCCGCCGGAAGCTACCTCAATCACGCCGCCGAGGCACAGCTGGCCTGCAGAAAGATTGATGCTTGAATGCTCCTCGGCTGCAAGCGAGCCGTAAAAACTGAAGCGGTTGACCGGTGGGCCTGCCGTTGCCAGGTTCATGTCAAGCGTACCGCCCAGCAGGGTGATGATTGGCATGTCAAATGCGTCTTTCGCCCCACCGCGCCACTCGAGCGCAGCGCCGGAGTACACCGTAACATCGCCACCAAACAGGGCTGCGGTGTCTATAATAATAACCCGATTGCCGGAGTTGTCCTTCTCTGAATGCCCCACATTGAACACGCCGTTGTACCAGGAATGATCGCCTGTAAGAGTCAGGGTCCCCGCCCCCTCTTTGGTGAGAACGATGCTTTGGTCTACCGGCGGTACGGAACCCTCTGTGTTGTTCGCATGGCCCCTCAGTGTATAGAGCGAGGATTCCAGTAAGCCGAAGTCCGGCAGATACAGACCGGTGCTTCCGGCAGGTACATAAATCGCGGTGTCCGGGGCGCTTGTTTCAGCCAGCTCCTGTTTTGATTGCGCAGGATCTCCGGAAGTTACGTCTCCTGCTTCGACCTCCCAGTAGTGCTTTCCCTGAAAGATGATCGGTGAATTGTCTCCTGTGCTGAGGGCAGGTTTTGTGAAGGGCGCAGGCTTTTCTTTATACACTTTGCCAAAGTCAAAAGTTAACCATTGGGTGATCCCTTCGTTTTGCAGCTCATACACCGCTCTGATGCTCCAGGCATCGGACAACCCCGGCAGTAGAGAGTTGATGCAGTAGGAGTCTGGTGTCAGGCACCTGGCGTTAAGGATACTTTGGTAGTAATCCTGATTGAGGGGATACTCCTTAAAAGGGATGTCGTAGCCAAAGCGCGCGTCCTTATCAAAATAGACTGCACCGGTGTTTCGCAAGCAAGCTGCTCTGTCAAACATCGCTAAACACGTGTTATTTTGTACGTGGATCAGTCCTTCGTTGTGGGCGCTCGGTACGCCGGCTGTGCTGTTTGTGTTGCTGCCGAGTAAAGCAACGGTCGTGGTGTCCAATTCCAGGCGACCGGCGTTATCCCAGGTAGCGCTCTCTCCTGAATTCGTGCCTGCGTATACAGCAAGATCAAGCGCTGTCATAGCTATTGAGCCGGTGTTGGTCCATGTCGCGCCCTGAAGGCCTTTTGCGCTGGCCACTATGCTTTCACCTGCGGTCAAGATAAGCGTGCCGGTGTTTTTCCAGACGGATTCGTTTAATGAGGCAGTAGCGTTAATCCTTACACCAAAAATGCTCCAGGCAGCCAGATAACCCTCGTTAACCCAGAGGGCTGTCCCGGTGTTGGTATTAACGAACAGGTTTGCGTTGAGCAGAAATACGTTGCCTTCAGGCTTGATCTCAACAGAAACGGCTGATATGCCTTGTTCAACCCCTTTGTTGAGCGGAAAAACCAGATCCACGCTGCCCAAAGGGTCCAGTGCTACCGGTGATGCGATGTCAACGCCAGCGTATGACACCTGGGCTTTATCTGCACTGAGCGTAATAGTGCCGTTTTCTCCGTTCAAAGAAAATACTGTGCCAAAAGTGTAGGGGTCGCCGTCTTTCGTTGCCGTGTATCCGCCGTGGCTGTCGCCGGTGACCTTCACGATTATCGCCTGATCAGAATTAACCGGGGCGCTGTTAATCAACACGGTGCCGCTGCCCTCAGACCCGGCAGCAAAAGCGCTCTGCGTAAACACCGGCACAAAGGCCAGAGCGAGCGCAAAGGCGAGGGTAAGGGCAAGCGTAAGGGCAAGCGCCCGCGCAAGGATTATTGAAAGTGGTCTGAGCGTTCTCATGTTGTCTGCCCCTCTAGATGTTCGGATCTTCTCGTACTGGTGTCTGGCTGTTCTTGTGCTGCGTACCCCTCATAGAATGTGAGCCGTTGGTGTGCTTGTTACAATATAGTGCATTGTTTCTGCGTCGTGAACCAAAAACCTGGCCTCTTTTGCCTTTGCTCTGCGTTTTGGTTCCCAACCCTGCCTTCGTTAGCGGCTCCTGAAGGTATACTTATCGCATGGTAGCTTCGTCTCGCATAACCCTTGATATTGGCGGTATGCACTGCGCGTCCTGCAGTGCTCGCATCGAGCGGGAGCTGACCAGGCTTGAGGGTGTTCAAAGCGCCGGTGTTAACCTCGCCACCGAAAAGGCTGCTGTCAGGTACAGCCCTGAGACCGTTGCGGTGGCCGAGATGATTGCGGCAATAAACAAGCTGGGCTTTACTGCGTCGCTCCCCCAAAAAGACCCGGCCGCTGCAGAGGACAGGCAGGCTCGCAAAGAGCGTGAAGTGCGCTGGCTTTGGATCAAGTTTATCGTCGCGGCAAGTTTTGCTTTGCCGTTGCTCTATTGCGCGATGGCGCCCCTGTTGGGTGACCCCCTTGCGCTGCCCTTCCCTTCCCTCCTGGGCCCGACGGAGCACCCGCTGCCCTACGCGCTTGCACAGCTGGCCTTAGTGGTGCCGATAATCACCGTGGGAAATCGCTTCTATTCCGTTGGCTTTTTGTCTCTGGTTCGGCTGAGCCCCAACATGGACAGCCTTATTGCCCTCGGCACCAGCGCAGCGCTGCTCTTTTCGCTCTACAACACGGTGCTCATTGCACTGGGCAGCAGCCTGGCAACTGAGGCGCTCTACTATGACACTGCCGGGGCCATCATCACGTTGATACTTCTGGGCAAGTGTCTCGAGGCACACGCCAAAGGTAGAACCTCGGGTGCTCTGGCCGCCCTGATTGACCTTGCGCCGGCGACTGCCCTCGTACTCGTCCCCGGCAAAGATGCCCTTCATAACCCCCTCAACAACCCCAACAACCCCAACAACCCTCTTGACTCCCTTGTAGAACAGGAGATTTTGGTAGAAGAGGTGCAGCCCGGCGACCTCCTGCTTGTTAAGCCCGGCGCACGCATACCGGTAGACGGTGAGGTGGCAAGCGGCCTGAGCGCCCTTGACGAGTCAATGCTCACCGGAGAGAGTCTCCCGGTTGAAAAACAGCCCGGAGACACCGTCTATGCAGCTTCGGTCAACACAACCGGCACTCTGACGTTCAGAGCCACCAGGGTGGGGGCTGACACCGTCCTGGCACAGATCATCCGTCTGGTTGAGGAGGCTCAGAACACCAGAGCTCCCATTGCCCGACTGGCCGACAAAGTTGCCGGCGTGTTTGTGCCTATCGTCTGCGCCCTAGCTCTGCTGGCTGCCCTGCTTTGGCTCGCTGTTACGGGAGGCGATGTTTCGTTTGCGCTCACGGTGTTTATCAGCGTGCTGGTCATCGCCTGCCCCTGCGCCCTGGGGCTGGCCACACCCACGGCTATCATGGTGGGCACCGGCAAGGGCGCAGAGCTCGGAATACTGATAAAAGGCGGGGAAGCTCTTGAGGTTGCCGGAAAGGTCCAGACTATAGTGCTCGACAAGACCGGCACTATCACTCAGGGGCGCCCGGTAGTGACGGAAGTAATCCTGCCTGCAGACAAAGTGGGACAAGCCATAATGGGGGCGGTTCCTTTGTCTGCATCCCCGTCCCCCTGTTCCATCCTGCAGCTGGCTGCTTCTCTGGAGCGCTACTCAGAGCACCCTATAGCCCGGGCAGTTGTTGCTGCCTATGAAGGAGAATACCTGCCCGTTGAGCAGTTCAAGGCTCATGTTGGTCAGGGCGTAGAGGGTCTTGTTGACGGAAAACGGGTGGTCATCAAACGCGGCGTCCGCGTCTTTGTCGACGACGAATACCTCGGACAGATCGTTGTTCAGGATGCAATCAGGCCGGGCAGCGCTGCTGCTATAGAAAGCTTGCAGAAGATGGGCATGGAGATGGTCATGCTCACGGGAGACAGTGCCGCCACGGCCGGGGCAGTTGCTCAGCAGGTTGGCGTCAGCAAAGTATTGGCTGAGGTGCTTCCCGGGGACAAAGCCTCAGAAATCAAGCGCCTCCAGCAAGGCGGCAGCATCGTAGCTATGGTGGGAGACGGTATCAACGATGCGCCGGCTTTGGTGCAAGCCGATGTTGGCATGGCGTTTGGTGGTGGAACTGACGTAGCAATGGAGTCTGCAAGTGTTGTGCTAATGCACTCCGACCTCAGGGACGTGGCCACCGCTATCAAGCTCTCCCGTCGCACCCTGCGCACCATCAAACAGAATCTCTTCTGGGCCTTTGGTTACAACGTCGTGGGCATTCCCCTGGCCGCCGGCCTGCTCTTCGCCTTTGGCGGCCCCCTCTTGAGTCCCATGCTGGCAGCGGCAGCAATGAGTCTGTCGTCGGTCTCAGTGCTGGCCAACGCTCTCAGGCTCAAAGCAGCCAAACTCTGAGGTTGTTTTCGAAATAATCAAAAACAGGCTGGGCATGAAAGAAAAACAACGGTACACTTTTGTTGAGCATATCTGTGCGTAATGGTGTTTTAGCGGAAGATTGACCGCAAGGAGGTAGGGATTATGGCTGATAATCTATTTGGGGGTCTGGGTGCGTTGGGTGATTTGATGGGTGGCCTCGCAAAGTCCGGGCTTGTTTCCAAAGACACGCCGGAAGGCCGGTTGTTGGCAGCCCAAAGCGATCTTTCCGACCTGCAAAAACAAGAAAGCGAACTGCTGCTCGAAATCGGACGCAAGGCGTATGCCCAAAACCCGTCCGCATGGCCCGAAGACAGCAAGTTGCAGTTGATCCAACAGAACAAGGCTGCTGCTGAAGCTGCTTTGAGCGAGGCGCAACAGGGCCAGGAACAAGCGCAGGCAGCAAAAGCAGCTGAAGATGCCCTGGGCCGCTGTAGCGCTTGCGGTTTCAAAAACCCGCAAGGCGTGAGCTTCTGCCAGGAATGCGGAACGCCACTCGTGGCAGCCGGCCCCCGGTATTGCTCTTCCTGCGGAGCCGAGCTCGCGGCGGGGACTCGCTTTTGTGGCGGATGCGGCGCCCGGCAGGGAGAGTGACCGCTCGTGGCCACCTACAAGCAACCCTGCATTCATTGCGGCGCCTTTATCGAACGGGACAGCCGCTTTTGTCCCCAGTGCGCCTCACGTTCTCCCTTTGGATATCACTGTCCTTCTTGCTATAAAGAGATCCAACGGGGTCAGGCTCTTTGCTCGTCATGCGGAAGGAGCCTCACGGTGGCCTGCCCCCTGTGCGGCGCCAACACCTTTGTTGGGAGCGAGAAGTGCGATGCCTGCGGCAGGTCTCTCATGGTTCAGTGCGAGAATAAAAGGTGCAACGAAAAACAATATTTTTTGACCGACGTCTGCACCGCCTGCGGAAAGAAAATCAAGCACGCTGAGCAGCAGATCACGGATCTGCGGAAAGGAACGATGTAACATGTTACAAGCGTTTACCCGTAATTATCAGGACAACAGCACCGAAGCCGGCTATCAGTTCACCTTTTATTGCGACTGCTGCAACGACGGGTACAAGTCGAGCTTTATTGAATCCTCCACCTACAAAAAGAGGGGCGCCGGGCGCCTGCTCGGTCAGGGTGCCAGCGTAGTGGGCAACTTGCTCGGTGGAGCGGCGCGTGACCTCGGCTACGCAGCCGAGAGGGGCACCGACATTCTCGGCGAGCGTTTTGAAGGACACTCTCCCGAATGGCAAAAAGAGCACGAGCAGGCCTTTGAGCGAGCCCAAAATGAGGCGAGGCAGCATTTTCATCGCTGCCCTAACTGCAATAAGTATGTCTGCGACCAGTGCTTTAACGAGGATGAAGGGATGTGTGTGTCCTGCGCTCCCCGCCAGGAGATATACGTGGCAAAAGCCCGCGCAGAAGCCATGAAGCGCAACATCGACGAAAAGGCGCAGAACGCCACGGTGTGGCAGGGCGAGCTGGAAAGCAAAACCACTGTTTGCCCTCAGTGCGGCAAGCCGGCCGGAACAGGAAAATTCTGCAATAACTGCGGGTATAGCCTGGATCTGAAGGAATGCCCCCAGTGTGGTGCCAAGAATGCGCAAAGTGTGCGCTTCTGCAACAACTGCGGTATGAACCTGGAGCAGGTAGCTGCTCCGCCCAGTGGTTTATGCAGTGCCTGTGGTCAACAAAACGAGCCGGGCACAAAATTCTGCGGCAATTGCGGGAACAAGCTGTAATCAGGCTCCTCGCACAAACAACGGTGAGGAGGCAGGATGAACAGCGAGTTCCCAACAGACGAGGGCGCGCTCGAGACAGACTCAAAGCCTCAGGTTGAGTATAAGGCGATAGTTGCCTCAGCTGCGGTGGGTGGCGAGGCAAGACTGACGCTGGGCAAGAGCGCCCTCAATGTTTTTACGCTTTTTGACATAGTTGAAATTCCCTTTGCCCGGATTAGCGCACTGCGATTTGAAAACTACGAGGTTTGCGTTGAGGCGGACAGCGGAAGCTTTGTTTTTTCTCGCATGGGCCAATGGGCAGAACCTTTCTATAACGAGCTCCTCAGCGCCTACAACAAGGCCGTGCTGCGCTCGTTGTTCATTAAGGGCGCTCCCCTTGTCACCGCAAAGGGAGAGTATCAAACGGTTGAGGGCGCTCAACATAACAGTGGCAAGGCCCCTTTACAGGTATATGAAAACTGCGTGGCTCTGCTGCCACCGGATCTGGGGGCGCGGCGTATACCGCTCTGCTTCCTCAGCGGTTTGGAAAAGGGCAGTTTTGCGCTTACGCTCTCGCTCGATACTGAGGAGCACTACACCCTCGCAAAGCTCGGCTTTGACACTGATCCTTTTGAAAGGGCTATAGAATCGCAGCTCTTTGCGCTCAGAGAAAAGGCGCTTACCGAGGTCAGAGAGCTAGACCCCACGCTTTCTTCAGTACAGGCGGCACAGGTTGCCAGCCTTGTTTTAGAGGGAGTGGCGGCGCCGATAAGCCGCCTGTTGACGTTGGCGCCGTCCTTTGTAGCAGCCCTGGAAAACGAGATTGCCAGGACGCATGCCGCGGAATACTATCAGGCCCTCAAGGAACTCAGCGATCCTGCCAGCATGTGGGTTGGCTTCAAGAAAAATGAGGCGGCGGCAGGTGCTGCTACGAAAAGCGATTTTGCTGCTCTGGGCGACGCTGCTGCTCTGAGCGATGCTGCTGCTCTGAGCGATGCTGCTGCTCTGAACGATGCTGCGCCGGTGGGCGATGCGTCAATCGACTCCGCAACAGAGGCTCCTTCTGAACCAACACCTGAGCCCTATGCGTTTTTCTTTATCGCTCCGTCGCCGGACGGCAATTTTGCAACGATTGAATTCTCTGAGGCAAACAGCGCAACCTTTGTATATCGCGTGAGCGGCAGTTTTGAACACTTTGCCAGACAGCTCAACCGAGCACTGGAGGCAATCGACTTCAAACGGGAGGTCATACGGCTCTCAGACGAGGAGCTTTGCAGGTCCGAGAATGCGGATTACTACATGGCGGCCAAACGCACCGCCTCGCTGCAATTAGTGCGCGGGCAGTTCGTCGGACGGGTCATTCACGCAAACCCCGGCACCTGGAAGCAAAAACTGCTCTCGCTTTGGGGGTGACACGCACTTTGTCATTTAGAGGGCGCAAGCCCGAAGAATCTTTTGTGCAAGATCCTTCGCCTGCGGCTCAGGATGACAGAAGGGGCGCTCAGGATGACACGCACTTTGTCATTCTGAGGGCGTAAGCCCGAAGAATCTTTTGTGCAAGGACAGGGTATGGGTTCCCGCCTTCGCGGGAACGACAGAGGGTTACGCGGGAACGACAGAAGGGCGTGGGCAGGGTGTCAGCCATTCTCTGCCGTGAGACATCCGTCTTGAATTCGGTACACCACATCGGCAATAGCGGTCACTCTCTTTGAGTGGGTCACAATGATGATGCAGCGATCCTCTTCGCGTGCCAGCCTTGCAAAAATGTTAAGGATGTCGTCTTCGGTTTCTTTGTCGAGGTTGCCAGTGGGCTCGTCGGCAATGAGGATAGCCGGATTGTGTGCCAGCGCCCGCGCGATGGCAACGCGCTGCTGCTCGCCGCCCGAGAGCTTGAGTATCTTGCGGTCCGCCGTCTCCCGGTCAATCCCGATTTTCTTGAGCAGCGCATATGCGTACGCCTTTTTGTTTTTCTGGGGGCAGTGGCTGATGCTCATCGACAGCACGATGTTTTGCAGCGCGGTGGCATTCGTCAGGAGGTTATAGCTCTGAAAGACCACTCCCACGTGACGCGAGCGATACGTGTCCCGGTTAATTTTTTTGAGGCTTGCTTTGCCAACGAGTATTCGGCCATCTGTGGCAACGTCGAGGCCCGACAGCAAGGACAGCAGCGTGGTTTTTCCTGCGCCGGACTTGCCGATGATGGTATAGACCAGTCCCGTCTCAAAGTCTGCGCTCATATTCTGCAGCACATTTTTTGTTGTTCCTTCGTAGGCATAAGACACGTTGTCGAGAGAAAGTATGGTTGTCATGGCGCTCGCCTAATTCCTTTCCATCAGTATCTTCATGGGCTCATACTTGGTGATTCTTCGGATGGCTATCAGCCCCGCAAGGGAGGACAACACCAGGGCGATAACGATGATCTCCAGAATCGTTTCCAGGTTTATCGCAACGTCAATGCTCTTGATTGTCTCAGCGCTGGTCTGCCCAAAAAAGCCGGGGGCAGGGCCGGCGGTCACCGTGGGGCCGGCAGGGCCGCCGCCAATCGCGACGGGGCCACTGCCACCGGGTTGCGGCATAAAGGAGTTGGACTGCGCCTGTTCTGCGGCCTCAACCTGCTGATCGAGCAGGATGTTGGTTATCGGTTGTGCAGCAAAACCACCAACCGCCAGGCCAATCACCAGGCAAAACGCCGTAATGGTAATAGTCTCCGTCCAAAGCCCCAAAGCAACCCTGCTCTTTTTCATGCCCATGGCGCGCAGGACGCCAATCTCATATTTTCTCTCCCTCACGGCAAGGGAGGCGAGCAGCGCAACAATGATGGCGCCAAACGCCAGCACTATGGCAACAAAAGTCAGGCTGATGCCTTTCATGGCAACCACCGGGCCAACTATTGCGTTGTAACTTGCCTCGTCGGTGGTCACGTCAAAGGTCTCTTTTAGCCCTTTGGCCCGCAGCTCAGCGGTAAAAGCCTCAAGCAGGTCGGGGTCTTTAAGATAGTAGGTCGCGTTGACGTCAATGCCCATCAGGCCTTCTGTTACCACGCTTGCCAGGTCATCTATGTACATGAATATCTCGTTGCGTCGGTTGGTAAAGGCGTTTTCCATCATCGAGTTGCCATACTCGTCCGTAAGGTCCTGGTAGGTTCCCACAATGGTCAGCTGAAACTCGATGTCGTAATACGTCTCGTCGCCGGGGCCGGTGCCGGGGTCATTAATGTCGGAGTTGATCTTTATCGTGTCGCCGATTGCAAGACCACTGTTTTCCAAAAGCTCCTGGCTTATGAGGCATTCGCCTGATTTCTCCGGAAAGCGGCTTCCCTCGGTGAGCTCTCTGCTGCCGCTTTCAAAATCATCGTATTGATTGGCAAACAGATGATAGTAATACTGTCTTGTTTTGGGTATGCTTGACAGGTTGCTGTCCCCCGGGCCGCCACCACCAGGAACTGGCCCCATGGAGAGCATAGGGCCGCCGCCCGGGCCTTTGTCTTCGTCAATGGCCTTGAGGTCGTCGCTGTTACCGCGACCCCCTGCGGTCATCTTGGTGCTGAGCAGGTAGTCCGAACTGGCAAACGCCAGCAGTTGCTCCGCAGGAATCGTTGGCCTCGCTATGCGGCTGGAGCCGTCCGATTCCTGTATTACTTTTTCCATGTTAACGGTGAGGTAGACCTCCGAACCAAAGCGGGTCTTATAGTCGTTGATCACCCCGCTGGCGGTGTTGTTGATTATCAACGCGACCACCGAAGACACAATCACCACAAAGATAATCGCGGCCATCATGAGGTTGCGCCCCTTGTTGCGCAGCAGGTTTTGCATTGCGTTTTGAATGATATACATGTGACCTCTCCTGTTGCTGTCTCGTTGCGGAGTCTTGCTCTGATACCAGCTTAGCAAGTCCACCTTGCACAAACCTGTATCGTCCCTCAGCCTTCAAAGGTAAAAATGAACTCGGTCCAACCGTTTTCTTCACTTGTTGCGGTAATACCTCCGCCTATCTGTTGGGCGATTGCCTGCGCGATGGGCAACCCCAGGCCATAGCTATTCTCTTCACTCGTCCGCGCAGCATCTCCTCTAAAAAAGCGGTCAAAGATGCGGGGCAGGTCGTCTTTTGCAATGCCTTTACCGGTGTTTCGCACGGTGACCACAAGGTGTTTTTTTTCTCGCTGCAAAGCAACCTCAACACTGCCGCCTTCATCTGCATATTTAAGCGCGTTTTCGTAGAGGATCGAGAACACTTGCCCGGTCTGCTTCTCAAAGCCCTGCAAGCTGGTTTCCGGCGCAAGGTCGCTCAGGACTTTCAGATTCTTGCGCCGGGCAAGGGTGTCCATGGACTGCATGATGTCGGCAAACAACGTGCTGGCATTAAAGACGCTCTTCTCGTCGAGCAGCTCCTCGTATTCCGTTTGCGCAAGCGACAGCAGCTGGTTGGTCAGCTCGCTCATTCTGTCCATGCCGATTCTCATGTGGCTCAGCCATTCCTGCTGGCTCTTTACGCTGCTCTCCTCGTTGGCTTGCACCACATCGTAATTGGTCATCATGGTAGCCAGCGGAGTTTTGAGTTCGTGGGAAGCGTCCGCCACAAACTGTTTTTGCTTCTCCCAGGCTTCTGAAACCGGCTTAATCGAGCGCCCGGCAAAGAACCAGCTGATAAAGAAGATCAGCACCAGCATGCCGAGACCCACAAAAACCAGGGTCAGAAGCAGGCTGCTCAGAGTGCTCACAGAAACGGTGATGTCGATAAAGACGATTTGATAGCCCTCAATTCTCGCGTCTTGCGGCGGTACGGTCGTTATGGGTTGATGGGTAACCCATTGGGGCACGATCTTAAACATCCAGTATCGACCGCTGATTGCCAGGGTTGATTGTCCTTTGCTCTCCCAGGCAGTTTTTGCAATCTCGGGACACTGTTCTTTGGGAACCAGGTTCTGAATAGAAGACACAACTGCGACGAACTCCCCGTCTTTATCAACGATGAGCGTAAAGGAAGGGGCATCGGGATACGCATCCCGATAGACTGAGGTGATTCCCTGTGCAGTCGGAGGAAGCTCGGGCTGTTCGTGGCCGGGCGGAGGAGCCTCGGGCTGTTCGTTGCCGGTCGGAGGAGCCTCGGGCTGTTCGTTGCCGGTCGGAGGAAGCTCAGGCTGTTGGGTTAGCAAGGGCGGATTTTCCGGGGAGACGTCCGGCGTGAGAAAAATTGGACTGGAAATTTTGTCGAGTCTTGCCTGGTTTTCTGCATTGATAAGGCCGAGCGTGGTTACATAGACGGCCCCAAACGCAACCAGCAAGACCCCCGTGGTCACCGCCATGTTGAGCAGAAGGACTTTTCTTTTGAGTTTGTTAAACATCTCGGTTTCCTTCTTCTTGTTCGGCAATGGTGTAGCCCACGCCCCGTATTGTGTTTATCCTTACCCGGGAATCTGCCTGCGCCAGACGCTTGCGCAAACGCGAAGCCTGTATCTCAACATGATTGTCTTCCGCCTCGGTGTCGAAGCCCCAGATCTTCTCAATGATGACGCTCTTGGACACTACGCGGTTTTGGTTGGTTATCAGGAGTTCGAGCAACTGGGCTTCCTTGAGCTTGAGCTCCGTTTCGCCGGTCTCTGTTTTTATCACTAAAAGATGTGGTGAAAATTCGAGGTCCCCAAAGGTGATGACCCCGGCGTTGCAAAGTTCCGGTTTTCTGCGCTGCAAGGCGCGTAGTCTCGCCAGTAGTTCTTCGGTGTGAAACGGCTTGGCCAGATAGTCGTCCGCGCCCAGATCAAGCCCCTTGACCTTGTCAGCGGTCTGGCCCTTGGCGGTAAGCAGGATAACCGGCGTTGCGATGCCCTCTTGTCGCAGGGTCTGCAAAACCGTCATGCCGTCCATCGTGGGGAGCATGATGTCTAAGATGATAAGGTCGTATATCCCGCTAAGCGCGTAGTTAAGCCCGTCTAAGCCGTCATGGATAACGTCAACCGAGTAGTTGTTCTTCTTAAGGATCTCCGCAACCGCTTTGGCCAGGTACTTCTCGTCCTCTACCATTAATACTCTCACACAGAGCCTCCTCTACCAAAAGGTGTTGGTAATAAAAATAACACCTCTCCCTGTACTGAAGCTGTCTAAAAGTTGATTTTTTACTGTTTTAGTCTTGTTGCGCGCCCCTCGGTCGTTGTCGCGCTCTTCTGTCATTCCCGCGCAACACTCTGTCATTCCCGCGCAACACTTTGTCATTCCCGCG
>JAISPK010000150.1 GCA_031274985.1 Coriobacteriales bacterium
GGAGCCGGAGACTCCGCGCATAGTAAACAAATTCCTTGGAGAAAAAAGCGCTGAAGCCGTTCATTTGATCACATCCAAATAGAGATTCTCAAGGCTGGGCTCCTGCACGCAAAAGCCCAGAACCGTCAGCTCGCGCGCCACCAGCTCACGAAGAAGCTGCTGGCCGTCTTCGCTCACCGAATCAACATCGATAGTAAACTCCGCACCTGCCCTGAAGCAGCGTTGGACATAGGGTAAAGCCCGAAGCTCCAGGAGCAGCGTCTCGAGAGCCCCTACGCCCAGATCCTCCAATTGAACAACAAGCCTGTCCTTGCGCTGCCTGCCTTTGATCTCGTCGAGCTTGCCGCCAAAGACGATTTTGCCTCCCTCCAGCATGCCCACCGTGTCGCAAATGCGCTCGACATCAGCAAGGATGTGCGTAGAAAAGAGAACGGTCGTGCGCTCACGCACCTGACTGAGGATGTTTAAAATCTCGCTTCTGCCCTGCGGGTCGAGGGCACTCGTGGGCTCATCGCAGATGAGAAGTGCCGGGTTATGCATGAGGGCTTGCGCGATGCCAAGGCGCTGCTTCATACCGCGCGAATAGCCCTTGATACGCCGCTTTGCGCTCTCCTCGAGACCAACTACCGCAAGCAGTTCGCTGGTCTTGAGCTTGATGTCCGCGGGATTCATGCCCTTGATCTTTCCGCAAAAGCGCAGATACTCGAGGGCGTTCATGAAGCCATAGAACTCCGGAACGTCAGGGAGATAGCCAATCATATGGTTGGTTGCGGTCTGGCCAAAGTCCACTTTTTTGCCCTTGATATACACCTCGCCCAAATCGGCTTTGAGCAGGCCTACGATGATTCTCATCGTGGTGGTTTTGCCGCTGCCGTTTTTGCCGATGAAGCCAAAAACGCTCCCTTCGTCAACTTCTAAAGAGAGCTCGTCCAAAACCGGCAGCTGGCCGAATCTCTTTGACACGTTATTGATGGTGAGGAGGTTCATGCGATATCCCGTCTCGCGCGATTCAGGGCGGTATTATTCGTCGCCACGCCCCAGAATAAAGTAGAGAATCGGCCCGATGGTGTTTATCAGTATCACCACAACCACCCAGAGCACGCGGTTGCCATTTTTATAGGTTTTGTGTCTGAATATGCTTATCAAGGCAGCGATCATGAGCCCAAGTTGGATGATAATCAGAGGGATAAGAAAAGGCAGCATGGAAAGCATTATTTCCATTCCTGCGCCAAAATCAGTGTTAATACTCATGAGTCCTCTCCTCACCGACACGGGTTTATCCTGAGTCCGACGTATGTGTAGAGAATCATTTTACTAGGTCAAAGGAAAACGCTCAAATAGGAGTTCTCCTTGCTACAGCTATAACAAGGAGAACCATGATGCAAGCATCTGAATGACGGATTACTCGGTTACGAGCGTATAAGCAGAGATCCTGCGGATGCGCAGTGCTATCAGCAGGGCAAAGGCATACGAAATGACCACCAGAGTAAGACAGGCAATGACGGTCATGATCACCGGCGTTGGCATCGACGCTGACATGATACCCATATTTCCGCTCACCGCAACAAAGAGAGGATTGAAACCGAGAGCCCCCAAAACGCCTCCCAGTGCAACACCAAAAAAGATCGCCGGGACAAAATAGAGCGCAAGCTGGTTCATCAACTGGAGCGTTGTAAAGCCCAGAGCCTTTTTTATGCCGAGCTCCCGGCGCCTCCGCAGGATAACGGTCCTCATCATCAGATACAGAACGAGGAGGATTACCAGCGCAGTCACCACAAGCAATACCACGGCAACCAGGAAAAAGATATTGCCATACATGCTGAGCTGCGCAACCATTAATTCATCCATGTTTATAGCACTTTCCAGACTCGCATCGTAGGTCTTGCTGATCCGGTCAACCAGGGCAGCCGTGTTTTCAGTATCTTCCAGGTACACGAACATCTGCTGCGGCCTAAAACTCGCTTGCACCCGCTGCAAACCCTCAATGGTCGTGGCAGTACTGAAGCCATAATTATTCACCGATTGAATAAGGCCAACGATCAAAAAATCGGCAGAGTTGCCTCCCAGAGAGATCCTGACCGAATCGCCAATGGCTAGATCCTGCATGGCGGCCAGGGCGCCACTGACGCAAATCTCGTTGCTGTGTCTTGGATATTGTCCTTCATACAGCATCGCGCCTTCAAAAAGACCAAAGTCTTCCGCAGTGACATTACGCACCTGAACGTTGTTGGTCATCACATAGACATCCTGATTGTAAAAGGCCTTGCGGACGTTATTATCTTTTTTAATGTCGCGCATGATGCGCTCGGCATCTTCGGGAGTCCGCACCATAAAAGCTGCATCGGGAATCTCACCCGCAAGGAGAAAGGCAAAATTGCGGGAGTTGAGCCCCAGATTGTCGTAGACAGCCAGCCCTGCAACGGCCATAAAACTCACTACAGTCACAATGATAGTGATCATCACCATCTGCCCCTTTGCCTGAAAAGCGGATTTAGCTGCTAGCAACAAGGAGAGCGGCCCACGGGTTTTTTCCAGAGGAAAGTGGTTCCGTTCAAAACTGTGCGTAGAAAGCCCCTGTCTGAGAGCAACAAGCGGGTGAAGCTTCTGGATCCTTCGGGCAGTAGCCCACGAGACAATGAACACGACGAAGAGAATGCCAAAAAACGCCAAAGTGGAGAGAAGGGGATCAAATCCCTGAATCCATTGGAGAGATGTCTGCTGCTCGAGTACGTCGGAGACTACGGGAAGGAGTGCATAAGAAACCGCGATACCAATCACGATGCCTACAAGCGCGATGGCGCAAAACTGCAGTACGGTTGCCCACAGTAATTGGCGCCCCGTGTATCCTACTGCCTTGAGGGCACCGATATTCGTCATGCTCTCCTCAATCGTGTTGCGGATCCTAAAACGGATAACGAGCAAGCTCACCAGTATGATCAGGGCAGAGAATATCACCAAAACCAGGGAAGTGATGCTAGACATCAACGTCCGCACCGACTTAACTCCGACCCATTCCATCGACGAGGTGTATAAGGTCTCAAATCCTTCTACACTGGTTTTATAGTAGAACTCGTTGATGCAGTCCAAACGGACTCTTTGGCTGATGGCGGGATCATCGAAACGAGCCTTGATCAGCATGCAATCAAATTCGGGCATGCGGTCAAGCGCTGATTTGAACCCAGCATCGGTCACATACAGCTGGTAGGTCTGGTTATTGATAGACCCAAACAGAATCTCATCGGTGAAGCCGGTAATAGTGTAGGTAAGCACTCTGTCGCCAACGGTCATCACAAAGTCATCGCCAATGCTGTAACCGCCGGCCTTGAACAAATAGGGGAGACACACGTCGTTAGTTGCTTGAGGTCGGGTGCCTTCGATTAGAGTCAAGTCATTCATAGTGCGTGTTTTACTGGCATTCACGAGGAAGAAGAAGGCAGGCATTTTGCCCTCACCGTATAAGAAGTCAGCCATAAAGGCGATGGTTTGCTCATGCTCTACATCCGTAACGCCGGGATAGTTCTTGAGGTAGTCGATGTGCGCCTGATCAAACACGCGCTTTTCTTCAAGCAGCGCAAGATGAGGAGCGTTAAGAGCCTCACTGTGCTCTTCAAAGAAGTTGCCGAATCCAATCATGAGCAGCAGGCCAAGGTTCATAAGCAATGCCGAGATGAGCACGAAGACCAGCAGGGTTACCGCCTGACCTTTTCCCTTTTGCAGATTCGCTTTGACGATGCTCAACAGATTGTTCATGATTACCAACCCATTTCTGCTAAAAACGCGCGGAGGGTCTCTTTGCGTTTATCGTCTGCCCCCTCGTAGGTGCCGAGGACGCACTCACCGCAGATGACACCGTCTTTTAAGTAGAGAATACGGGAGCCCCTGAGCGCGGAGGTGATGTCGTGAGTGACCATCACCACGCTTTGCCCTCTCTGGTGTGCCTCAGTAAGAAGATCGAGCACAGCCAGCCCCATGGCTGAGTTGAGTGCCCCGGTGGGTTCATCTGCAAAAAGAATGGAGGGGCTATTGATGAGCGCCCTCACCACAGCACCTCTCTGGGCTTCGCCGCCCGAGAGTTGCGCCGGGAACTTGCGCCAGTCCTGAGTGGACAGACCAACTTGATCAAATAACTCCTCCGCCTTTGAAGCGACTCCTTTGCGACTCTTGCTTACCAGCAGCCCGCTCGCCATGACATTATCCATGAGACTCATGTTGTCGCAGAGATAGATCTGCTGAAAGACGAAACCGCAATTCCTGCGCCTGAATACCGCCAGCTCGTCGCTGCTCTTTTTGGATATCATCTCCTCGTTAAAGGTAATCTCGCCCAAGGTGGGGGAGTCCATGCCTGAGAGCGCATAGAGCAGGGTGGACTTACCCGATCCTGAGGCACCCATGATGACGGTGAAGTCATCCTTCTGTATTTGCAGATCGAGGTTACGCAATACGTGCTGCTGTACGCCTCCTGTTGAAAAGGTCTTGCACAGCTTGTTTGTCGTGATGATATTGGTAGTCATGACAGGCTCCTTCGTGGCTAACGGATAGCATCATTTTGTCACGAGGGTCCTTAACAGGTCTTTTCCAGATTCTTAAAAGTTCCTTAAATCTTTTGTCAGCAAGACGCAAGGTACGTCCCCTTTTGTCAGCGCACGTCCCGCTCAGGAGTCGAGCTTGAGCCAGATTTTTACAGCGAAGCCTGGATGGGCGTTTTGGCACTCCAGACGTCCGCCCATGCGCTCTATGAGATGATGCGCAATAAAGAACCCCAAACCGTAGCCGTTCTTTCCTTCTGCAGAGGCGCCGCGAAAGTACTTGATAGCGAGTCGAGGGAGTTCTTCTTCGAGAACTCCGGGGCCAAAATCCCTGAGCGTTATTGACAGCCCCTCCTCCTCGAATTCTCCTGATACCTGTATCTCGGTAGCTGCGTATTTGTAGGAGTTGGCAATGAGATTATCAATCACCTGCGCCAAACGAGAGGGATCAGCCCTAACCAAGCAACCGGGAAACTCGCTCAATGCAGCGAGCGACTGGTAGTCGGCCGTCTTTATTATCTGGGTAATCTGACTCGAAGGCACCGGGATCGGTTCAACATTGAGTTTGTCCAACTCTTCGAGAGTGGTTTGGAAGAGTTCGGTCACCAGGGTCTGGATCTGCGATGCCTTGCTCTGAATAGTCTTGAGCTTTTCTACCTGAGCTTTGTCAGCGCAAACCTCCATGAGCTCGGCAACCGCCTTGATGGAGGAGACCGGTGTTTGTATGTCATGACTGAGCGTGGCAACCAATTCGCGCTTTGAGCGCTCGGCTGCCTGCTCGTTTTCCTTCGAGCGGCGCAATTCCTCGCGCATGAGATCAAAGCTCTCGGTGAACGCCCCAAAGATATTGCGCTTATCCATAGCAAGCGGAGTTTCCAGTTCTCCGGCGGCAATCCGCCCCGCAAGACCGCGCATATTCTGAAAGGGCCGCAGTATCTGCCGGTTGATAATCATAAGAAAAGCTGCCGCAACTGCGGCGAGGAGCACTAAAACGATGATAGCGCCTACTTGAAGGGCTAGTTGATATGCCTGTAACTGACCCTCAAGTTCGTTTGCAAAGAGAACTTTACCGATTATCTTTTCTTCCCGGGTGATATCCACGATGATATCGCCATGCTTCAGGGCAGAATAAATATCTTCACAAAGCCCGCTCGTAGTGGCTCGTAACAGATGCCCCTCGGCGTCAATTACCGCATAGTCGTAGCTGCTTTTTGGAAGCAGATACTCCTCAGAGTGCAACGAGTCAAAATGCTCTGATAACGTGGAAGTGATGTCATTGATCTGAGCAAGATCGATACGATACTGAGGAGCCGGCAACAAGAACATCACCCCGCAGATTCCCACAATCAGGGCTGCTCCTAGAGCTAGTGCGTAATACCGGATTCTCATTGGACGCTACTCCTGATTGGTATTGAACAGATACCCCGTGCCCCATATCGTTTTGATGTACTGCGGACTATTGGGGTCATTTTGCAGCTTCTCTCGCAGACGTCGGATGTGTACGTTTAAGGTGTTGTCACCGGTAATCGAGTCCTCCCAGACCTTTCTGAACAATTCCTCCTTGCTGATAACCCGGCCGCTGTTCTTCATCAGATAGGCGAGCAGTTTAAACTCCATGGCTTTCAGATCAAGCCGCTGACCATCCAGCGTTATCTGACGGGCATCTTCATCCAGCAGCAGCCTTCCCAAGGTAAAAGCAGGCTCCGATGAGGTGCGGTAGCGGCCGAGGACCACTTTGACTTTAGCCAGAAGCACCGAGAGGGCGTAGGGCTTTTGGATGTAGTCATCTCCGCCAATTGAAAGCGCAAGGAGCATGTCATCGTCACTTTGACGGGCGCTGATGAACAGGATGGGGATGCCGGTGATCTCGCGCAGCTGTTTGCAGAGGTCGAAGCCAGAAGAGTCGCCCAGATTGATGTCAAGTAAGATCAAGTCTGCTGAGTTATCGTCAAAAAACTCCAAGCAGCTTCTGGCGTCCGGCGCCCAAAACGCACGCACCTCAAACAGGTTGAAATACTCGCACGTCGATTGCGAGAGAGCTTCTTCATCATCAACAATCAAGCAGTCATATCGCATGGGCTCACAGCGCTTTCTATCTGAGGAGCAAGGGTAAACCGCAGAAGATAAAAGCGCCTAGGATGAGCAGTATCACCAGGCCAATCACAACGGTTTTAATGGTACGACTTACGCAGCCACTGGTAGCGGCGCCAAAAATACCGCCGAGCATGTCCATGAGCTGCCGGTCGGTTTCGGTGGTGTTATCAATGATCACCTGCGGCCGCTTGGCCTGCTCCTCAAGGAATTTTTCAGTGGCGTTTTTTTGGACAAGCTCAGGTATGATCCAGCGGTTCTGGCAGAATAAACAGCGCACCTCGCCGGTTTTTGCGTCGAGGAGCCGATACTCTTCCGATCCACACCGTGCACACTTTGTTTCGATTGCTGACATGCTCTTCTTCCTCTTAGTACTGCCGCGCAGCTGCTTGGGACTATTAGAGTTGCTCGTCACAACACGGTAATGCGGCCGTGTGGCAAACGATACTCCTCTCCAATGGTGCCCCCCAGGGCGGTCTGGATAAAGTTGATAAGCGCATCGGTATCGGAGTAACCGGTGCTGTATCCCGTGTCCTGATAGATTTTTGCAACCGCATAGTAGGTGTCGCCGCCATAGGTGAGAAACCCTGGCATGGCCACCACATAAACACCGTCAAGTGAAAAGTCCCGTCCGCCCACCTCGCTGATGGTAACCCGGGCACCGGGTGCTCCCGGAGCAAAGAAAGTAGAATCAGGATACTGCCGGCCGTTTTGATAGGGCACGGCGGTATCGACGCAATAGGTGATGCCGGCCACCTGCGGAAAGCTGCCCGCTGCTGCGGGCAGGCTGTAGGTTGCTGCCTCAAGCACTTCGAGGAGCTCGGAGCCCTTAAGGGTAACCACGTTGAGAGCGTTATGGTAAGGAAAAACCGTCAGCATCGTTTGCATGCTGATATCTCCCACACCAAGAGAAGCACGGATGCCGCCACCGTTGACGATGGCTGCATCCACCGTGTCGTTCGTTGTCTGACTGGCCTGCCAGAGCAGGGCATCAGCTGCAAAGTCTCCCAGGTTAGTCTCTTCGGTGCGCACGCCAGGTTCTCGTTCCCCGTTCAAAGGCACCAATGTGGTACCGATGACCTCACTGAGTTGAGCGATGACCTCTGCATTGACCTTGTCAATGAGCGCTTTGGTAGTTGGATCGAAACCGTTATAGCTGCCGTAGGTGAGCATCTTGTCAGTGAGCATGCCGTTTTCATAAACTACCAGCCCAATGCTTTCAAGATGCGCCCCGGTGCTCACCAGGAGCGAGTTGCCAACGGTTTCACTGACGACTCTATGATCGTGTCCATCAATGAACAGATCAATGCCCTCGGTGTTGTCGAGTACATCAAGAGAGCTATTGGGCGACGAGCTACTGCTGCCCAGATGACCGAGACAGATAACCAGGGCACACCCCCGGGCGCGCAGCTCGTCTACCTGCTCCTGAGCGCATTGATAGAGCTCTGCTCCGGCAAGAATGTTGAGTCCGGCCGTATTCTTGGGGGCGGATTTAGTCTGGGTTTCGGGCGTTGCGAGCCCAAATACGCCGATTTTAGCCCCGCCCTCCATCTCAAAGATCTGGTTGGGCCGGGCGAAGGGCTTCCCGGTTGCCTGAACAATGATATTGGCTGCCAATACAGGAAAATCAGCTTTGCTTGTCAGAGTTTCAAGTTGATCCACCCCCCAGTCAAACTCGTGGTTGCCCAAAGACATTGCATCGTAGCCAGCGCTGTTCAAAAAATCGATTGCACTCTCACCTTTTGAAAGATTTACCAGCACGTTATCCTGTGTGGCATCGCCGTCGTCAAGTAACAACACCTGATAGCCCTGCGCTTCGTAGTCCTTTTTGAGTTGGGCCACTGCGGCCAGCCCCATGCTCCCGGGCGCAGAATCGGTAGCCTCAACCTGCAAGGCATAGCCATGGATGTCGTTGGTGTGAATGATGGCGATGCGGCCGGAAAGCGGAATGGTAGTTGTTGAGTCCGAATCTGCTGCACAGCCAGTCAACAGGAGCGATGCGGCCAGCAAGACAGTCAGCAAAACAGACAGCAAAACAGACAGCCAGCCAGAGTGCCAGCCAGAGTGCCAGCCGGAGCGCCAGCCGGAGAGCAGCAAAGATGAGCGAGTCTGTGGCCTGAAAACACCATGCCTGTTTTCCATCAGAACCTCTTTCTTTATAAAACAGAGTTTCTACACCAAACCCATTATGACAGGTATTGTTTGCGTATACGCCTGCTCTCCTTGCTTAAAATACCCAGTTGCCTTGTTCAAACAGGGGGAGCACCGATCCATCCGGCTTTATGCCGTCGATACTCAAATCGGCCGTGCCTATCATAAAGTCCACATGGGTTGCGCTTTTATTGACGCCGGCCGCTAGCAGCTCATCTTCGCTCATCTGCTGGCCACCCTCAAAGCAGTCAGAAAAACCCTTGCCAACAGCTAGGTGACAGGAGGCGTTCTCATCGTAGAGGGTGTTATAGAACAGTACTCCGCTCTGCTGTATCGGAGAGGACCAGGGAACCAGAGCGCACTCACCCAGACGCCCGGCGCCTTCGTCAACCGAAAAAATCGCCTCAAGCACGTCCTGCCCGACGCGGGCGGTGCAGCGGGTTACCTTGCCGTCTTTGAAGGTAATCGAGAAGTCCTCCACAGGGCTGCCATAGTGTATGAGCGGCATGCTGGAGTACACCACGCCGTCTGCGCGTAGGCGGTTAGGTGTTGTGAATATCTCCTCAGTAGGCATATTGGGAAAGAACTCAGTGCCGGTAACCGTCACATCACCGCCACCCTGCCAGAGTCCTTTATCGTTAAGGCCGACCACCAGATCGGTGCCCAGGCTGTTTTTGTAATGCAAACGGTCGAATCCCTGAGCGTTTAACCAGGCTTTGCGTTCGTTAAAGCTGCTGCGATGTTCTTCCCAGGCAGCCACCGGATCTTCGGCATCAACGCGAACCGTTGCCAGGATTGCCTGCCAGAGCTTCTCCACTGCTACGTCCACCGGCAGATCAGGGTAAACATGACTGGCCCAGCCGGGAGCTGCTGCACCCACGATACACCAGACAAGTTTGCCCTCAGAAATCGTGTCGTGATACGGCTTGCAGGCTTCGTAGGACGCACGCGATTGCGCCACGAGCTTCTTCTGATCAATGCCCACCAAAGCCAGAGGGTCCTCACTGAGCAGCATGAGCACGGCTGCGCCCTCTGCTGCCATAGAATTATTGAGCAACGCCTGCCACTGCGGAAAACTCTCAAAGACCTCCAGAGCACAGTTTTCGTAATGCAGACGGGTGATTTTTTCATCAGCAAAGCGCACGGTGACCCTGCGCGCTCCTTGTTTATAGGCTTCAGCCGTAACGATACGGGCAAACTCACAGGTGTCGGTTGAGGCGCTGAGCAAGAGCTCCTGCCCGGGCTGAAGATTGCACCCGCTACGGATAATCAGCTGCGCGTACTTTTGCAGTTTGTTTGTTAAGTCGTCCATCGGTATCCTCCGATCGGTTTCTTCTTTCACTTTCAATCAGATCATTTTTCATCATACACGATAGCGAAAAGAAGAGTTTTAGCAGCAGCAGGGGGCGAGTTGGCAAAAAAAACGATGACAGGAGTGCGGACCCCCTTATCACAGGGCTATTGCTCATCAAGGGTTCCGTGCCCCAGTTGGACACGGGGCATGAACAGGGCAACCAGTGTCAGCACAACGGTGCAGACGAGCATCATCCAAAATAAGAAGTCAATGCCGGTGTCCAAGGCAGAAGCGATGAGTTCGCTGCTGATCTCAGTAACTGCGCCCGAGTCAGAGACCACGTTGCCGCCCTGCAGGAGCGAAGAGAAGTCCATCTCGCTTAATCCTCGTTGGGTAAAGAAGGCAGCCAGTTGCATATTGAGCGCCACTCCCAGTGCGGTGACACCAACTGCCTGACCAATGGATTTGACAAAGGAGTTGATGCCCATGGCGGTGCCACGCTTTGAGTAGCCAACGGACTCCTGGATGATAATGGTTGTAGAGCCCAGCAGGCCGCCCAGCCCAAAACCAGAGAGGAAGATGGCAAAGATAGCAAAGAGCAAGCTGGAGGTCTCATTGAGGGCAATCAAGAAAATGCCACAGACCAACTGCAACAACCCGGCACCAATCACCACAAGTTTGGCATTGAAACGCACCAGGATCTTACCTATGTAATACGAAGCGAGAAACCAGGATATGGACATGGGTAAGATCGCCAGCCCGGACATCGTGGGGCTTAAACCCAGCACCGATTGCAGGTACAGGGTGGCGTAGATATCGATTCCCACCAGAGAAGGGCACGTGAACAGAGCGACGATATTAACCAGTACAGTGATGCGGGTAAACAAGCCTGAGCGGTCTGTGCGCCCGCGCTTCGGCGGTCTGACAACGTGCGGCTCTTTGAGCGACAACTGCAAGAGTATGATGCTCACGACTCCAAAGGGCACGGCGATATAGAAGACCCAGTGCCACGAGAGAGAATCGATCAAAAAGCCGCCCAGCAGGGGTCCGGCCAAACCCGCAATGCCCCATACCGAACTCATGATGCCCAGGATAGCACCCCGGATCTTTAGCTCAAAGGCATCTCCCACAATGGTGTAGCACAGGGTGAATATCGCTCCGGCCCCTATACCCTGCACCCCGCGAAAGACGATGAGTACCAGCATGGAGGTAGAGAGACCGCACAAAACACTGCCGGCCAGGAAGATCGCTGTTCCCGTTATGAGCATGCGCTTGCGTCCAAAGGTGTCGGCAAGGCGGCCGAAGATGGGAGTGGTGATGGCTGAGGTCAGCAGATAGGAGGAGAACATCAGGCTCATGAGCTCAAAGCCGGCGAGTTCGCGGGTTATCGTGGGCGTGGCCAGGGTGATGATGGTTGTTTCCATGGCAGCAAGGAACAGCGCCACCGTGAGAGCAACAACGAGAGAGCGCTTTTTAGTGGTATAGCCGGTTGAATCGGTCATCTGAATGGCATTCCAATACTGCTCTACCCCTTTGACAAAAGCGAGAAGCGCAGAAAACAGGCTTTACAGGTCGTAGTACATCTCAAACTCTACCGGTTGCGGCAACTGGTTATACCTGGCTGCCTCCGCGCGCTTTCTCTCAATCCAGATCTCTAGCAACCTGGCAGGAAAGACACCGCCCTTGGTCAGGAATTCCTGGTCAGCCTCCAGGGCATCGAGCGCTTCGTCGAGGGAGCGTGGCAGCTGCTTGATGTTTCGCTGCTCCTCATCAGACAGGTCATACAGATTAAAGTCATACGGCCCAAAGCCCTCTTTTGCCGGGTCGATCTTCTTTTCTATGCCGTCGAGGCCAGCCATGAGAATAGCGGCAAACGCATAGTAGGGGTTGCAGGTTCCGTCGGGGTTGCGGAGCTCAAAGCGCTTGTTCTGCGGGCCTTTTGCGTAGGCCGGGATACGGATGACGCTGCTGCGGTTTGAGGTTGCGTAGCCAATAGTGACGGGAGCCTCATAGCCGGGAACCAGACGTTTATACGAATTTGTTGCGGGATTCGTGAGGGCGCAGAGCGCTCTGATGTGAGTTAAGATGCCGCCAAGAAAATGCAGCGCCGTATCGCTCAGCTGCGAGTACCCGTTCTCGTCATAGAACAGAGGCTCGCCGTTCTTGAACAGGTGCATATGCACGTGCATGCCGTTTCCTGCCTCGGCAAAAACGGGTTTTGGCATAAAGGTCGCCGTTCTGTTTTCGGCAAAGGCAAGATTCTTTACCAGGTACTTGGTCATCATGGTTTTATCAGCCATATCGAGCAGGGAACCCATCTCGATTTCTATCTCGACCTGTCCCGGACCGCCCACCTCATGATGATGATACTTTACGGCTATGCCCTGTTTTTCCATCAGCAGGGTCAGGCGCGAGCGAAAACCGCTGAGGCGATCCATGGGCAGCGCCATATGGTAGCCTCCTTTGTGGGGCATTTTGTAACCGAGATTGTCGCCCACGTCGCCGGTGTTCCACTCGGCTTGCTCGGTGTCGATGCTGTATCGAGAGCTATCAGGGGCAACCTCAAAGCTCACGTGGTCAAATACGTGAAACTCGTATTCAGGGCCGATGCGAAACTCGGTAGCCACTCCCTGGCTCTTCATGTATTCCTCGGCACGCTTTACCACGTTTCGGGGGTATTGGTCAAAGGGAGTATTCTCAGGAAGCCCAATCACCTGCACATCACCGATCATTCCCAGCGTGGGAATCTCTTCAAATACGTCCACATAGGCGCTACTGAGGTCGGGCACAAACACCATGTCACTCTTCTCAATAGGAGCAAAGCCATAGTTTGAACCGTCGAAGCCAATGCCCTGCGAAAGGGTTTCTTCGGTAAAGCGAGCAACAGGAATAGTGAGGTGTCTCCAACGCCCATCCAGGTCAACCATCATAAAGTCGATCATTTCGATCTTGTTTTCTGCACAGAATTCTTGGGCCTGACTCAGATTGTCGAACATGGCTCTTCCTCCAATGATTCGTTTCGGGGCATAGTTTGTGACTGTTGGAACATTATCACACATGCAACAAACGGTTACCAGTAACACCTCTGCCTAAGGCAGTAGCCTATTAAGCCCCCCGCCAAAGACAGAGGTAATTTAAGAACCTGGAGGCCTCCGCCAAACCGCGGGGCTTTATTTGCTTCGCAAATAGCCCCGCACGCGCTCCAGAACCTTAAATTACCTCTCTCTAAGGCGGGGGTGTTACGGGTTACTTTTGCGGTATTTCTGATATACTCGCTCTGTGGTTTACTTTTAACGCTGGGAGGCGGTTCAGTGATTTCCATCACGTTGGTGTTGTAGGTCTGGTTTCAGACAGAGGACATGCCCTGCATGTAACGCTCGGCGTCCGGCAATCGGGCGCTTGATCAACGATTGATGGAGTTACCATGGAACAGAAAAACGATTTATCCCCTCAAACCAATACAAGCGACGCCAATGACCCAGAGGGTAGGGTAGTGGCTGAGAGCAGCACCGACGCTGAGACGCTTGCCAATGCATCTGCGCAGGCTGCTTCTGCTCAGCTCACCGCATCCGGGACGGTAGTCCCCAAAGGCTGGATAAAGACCGTTGGCATCGTCTTCAGCGGGCAGATCTTTTCACTCCTCACCAGTGCAGCCTCGGGCTATGCCCTCATCTGGTTTCTCACCATAACCGGCAGCGCCATGATCCTGGTTTTAGGCACTGTGTTTTGGCTATTGCCTATGGCCTTTTTCTCGCCCTTGATAGGATCCCTGGTGGACCGCTATAACCGCAAGCACATCATGATGCTGTCAAACCTTTTTGTCGCCGCTTTAACGGCGCTGATGATTCTCTTCATCGTTCTCGGTTTTGTCAGCGTGCCACTGGTGTTGGCGATGATTGCTCTTAGATCCGTGGGTCAGGTCTTTCACTTTACGTCAATGAACGCAGCCATCCCGCTCCTGGTGCCCGACAAGCACCTGGTGCGCGTGAGCAGCGTGACCTCGGGTCTGGGCGCGGCGAGCAATATCGTCGGCCCTGCCATTGGCATTGTGCTCTTTGAGAGCTTTGGGCTGCACATTGCCCTCTCTATCGACATCGTCGGGGCGCTCATTGCCTTCAGCGTTCTCTTCTTTGTGAGCATTCCCGATGTTCACCTCTCCAAGGAGGAGCAAACCAAAATCATCTCCGAGATGAGAGACGGCCTGGTGGCAATCAGGCAAAAGGTAGGCATGACCCCCTTCTTTGTTCTCGTGGCCATCGCTTGCGTCTTCTTTATGCCCATGGCGGCGCTCTTTCCTCTGATGACGGTGCAGCACTTCGGAGGCGACGGCTACGCAGCCGCACTCATTGAGGCCATCTGGGGAACTTGTTTTCTCGCCGGAACCGTCGCCCTCGGCATCTGGGGCGGCGGTAAGCGGCTCACCTTGCTCATCAGGTTTTCTCTGGGTGCCTGCGCATTGATAGTTATGGCATGCGGCCTGCTGCCGCCGAGTGGATACTGGTGGTTCTTTGGCCTTACGGGGCTCATGGCTCTTACCGGCGTATTGTTCGATACGCCCCTGATGGCCGTGGTGCAAAAGAACATCGCGCCCGAAAAGCTTGGTCGCGTGCTCTCGGTGTTCAACTCACTCATCTCTGTGGCCTCGCTGATAGGCCTTGGCCTGGCAGGAGCAGTAGGGGATATCACCGGAGTCGCGCCGATTTTCGTTGCCAGCGGCGCAGGGATGTTCCTGGTATTTGTGGCCGCCTTCTTTCTTCCGAACATCAAAAAGCTGGATAAGCTGGAGGAGGAGGAAGAAGATCCTTTGCGGAGTTTGCACTGAGCGAAGCAAATGTGCCAGGATGACCTTCACCGTGTCATTCTGAGGGCGCAAGCCCGAAGAATCTTGCTTTTCTGAGCATGAAAGAACGACTGAAGCTCAGCCACAGAGGTTCTTGGAGGTGTGTACCAGAAAATCCTGCACGTTGGTGATGATACTTCGAGCGCTGAGGCTTCCCCGGTCGTTGAGCTTGTTTGCGGCAAACTCGGAGATATCAACCATATAGAGGTAGACCTGCCTGACAGTGCCATCGGGCATAACCCTGAATGAGGGAGCCATGTTTCCCGCGGCAATGGAGTGGAGGGTCGTTGCCATACAAACGAGGGTTGTTGCCTTGCTGATATGCTCGCGCATTGCGTCCTGCGCGGCATAGGCGTCTGCGAGAACCTCGGGCAGAGGACCGTCGTCCCTGATGGAGCCTGCAAGCACAAAGGGGATGTTTTCTTTGACGCAGTGATACATGACGCCGTCCTGTATGCTCTCCTGCTCAACAAACGCAGCAATTGACCCGTGTTGGCGCACCTTGTTGAGGGTCTCGAGGTGATTGTAGTGC
>JAISPK010000154.1 GCA_031274985.1 Coriobacteriales bacterium
AGAGCCGGACTTGCTGGACACAATGTACAGCGTGCGGGCCGGATCGGATGCCTGGAGGATGTGACGCACAAACACCGGTGAGAGCGAGTCCATCGTTTTAAAGGCTATCTCTGCTCCCCTGCAGGTTTCATAGAGTTTTGAAACGGTCATGCAAGCCTGAGAAGAACCGCCCTGCCCAATGAGCACCACGGCATCCAGCCCTTCTTGTCTCACCCCCGCAGCAGCGGCGATGATCTCAGTTAAAGCAAGAGGAGGGTTGGACGCCAGGGCGGTCCAACCCACACATTGTTTTATCTCTGCTTCATTGGCAATTTCTGCAAAGAGACTGGTGTCTTTGCGGTGCAGCCTGGACGGTGCTTGTATTGCAAGCAGTTCTTCCGCACATTCAGGGTGCTGTTTGCTCGTTGCGTTATTCATTTTTTTGCCTGACTTTCTCTGCTACACCCGCTGCCCGAGCCCAGAGGGCTCAAGCGGCGTCCACTTCAGTTACTTAGGCTTGTTCGTCAGCTTCCTCGGCGGGTGCTTCCTCAGCGGGAGCTTCCTCAGCGGGAGCTTCCTCGGTTACCTCGACTTCAGCAGCTTCCTCAGCGGGAGTTTCCTCGGTTGCCTCGTCTTCAGCAGCTTCCTCAGCAGGAGCCTCCTCAGCGGGAGCCTCCTCAGCGGGAGCCTCTTCGGTTACCGCCTCTTCAGTTACCGCTTCTTCAGTTACCGCTTCTTCAGAAACAGCCTCTTCAACAGGAGCCTCTTCAGCAGCAACCTCTTCGGCTACGGCTTCTTCGGTGAGTTCAGCTTCAACGGCCTCATCGGCAGTCTCCTCGGTGGCAACAACCTCTTCGGCATTCTTCTTGCCGCGGGCTGGCTTCTTCTCTACCTTAAGTCCGCCTTTTGCGCCTTCGTCGGCAGCCTTCTTCTTAAACTGCACCGGCTCTTGCACCAGCTCCATCAAAACGATGATGGCATCATCGCCGCGACGCTTGCCCACCTTGAAGATGCGCGAATAACCGCCGGGACGATCCTTGAACAGCCCTTGCTCAACCTTGGCAAAGATCTCGGCAACCAACTGCTTGTCTCCCAGCTTGGCAATGGCCAAACGGCGGGAGTGCACGTCGCCGCGCTTTGCCCAGGTAATAACGCGATCCACGTCTCCGCGAATCTCCTTGGCGCGCTCCAGGGTGGTCTTGATACGATCATTTAAGAACAGGTTTACTACCAGGTTCTTTTTAATAGCCGCGGTATGGCTGGCATCGGTGCCAAGCTTACGGCCTTTCTTGTAGTGTCTCATGATTTATCTCCCGGTTGCCTCAGGGCTTGAGGCCAAGCCCCATGGTCTGCAATTTATCCTTGACTTCTTCAATGGACTTTGCGCCAAAATTCCTGATATTGAGCAAGTCGTTTTCTGAGAAGTCAACTAACTGACGCACACTGTGAATGCCGGCACGCTTGAGGCAGTTGTACGAACGGACCGAAAGATCCAAATCTTCTACCTGCTTCTCCAGCTCCGTATTGGTGGTGGCATCCTCGTGGGCAAAGATGGACGATACCTCAGCGGCAACCTCTTCATCATCGCTCAGTACCATAAAGGCATCCATGTGTTGTTTTACGATGTTTGCGGCATGCACAACGGCCTCGGAAGGCGTTGCGGCACCGTTGGTCTCAACCTCAAGCACCAGTTTGTCGTAGTCGGTGCGCTGCCCGACACGGGTGTCGGTAACGCTCATTGTACAACGACGGACCGGGCTGAAGAGCGAGTCCACGTGAATGTAGCCGATGGGGTCAGAGGGCAACTTGTTGCGCTCGGCCGAGATGTAACCGCGGCCAACGCCCAGGCGAAGCGACATTTCGAGCTTGCCGCCCTCTGCGAGCGTAGCAATGGTGTGCTCCGGATTGATGAGGATAAAATCGGAGGGGATCTCCAGATCTGCTCCCGTGACGACGGTCTCTTTTTTGGTGCTTTCCACCATTATCGTTGCTGTGCCTTCGCTGGCAGTGCCGAGCGATCCAAATACCAGGCCTTTTACATTAAGAACGATGTCAGTCACATCTTCGATAATGCCCTCGGCAACGGAAAACTCGTGCTGTACGCCCTCAATCTTTATGGCGGTAACAGCGGCTCCGTCGAGTGAGGAAAGCAGTACCCGGCGCATGCTGTTGCCGAGCGTCTGGCCATATCCACGCTCCAGCGGCTCAGCGATAAAGCGACAAAGGGTGTCGTTAACGTTTTCTACGGTGACCTGTGGTCTCATGAACTCTGTCATCGAAATACCTCCTTATCTCGAGCTCGCTTATTTGGAGTACAGCTCAACGATGAGCTGCTCGCGGATGTCCAGATCGATCTGGCCGCGCTCCGGAAGGGACAATACCGAACCTTGAAGCTTCTCAATGTCTACTTCAAGCCATTGGGGCACTTCGGTGCGCTCAGAAGAGATCAGAGCGCTCTTGATTACCAGTAGCTCGCGTGCCTGAGGCATCAGAGCAACCAGATCGCCGGATTTTACCCGGTAGGATGGAATATTCACGCGGCGCCCGTTGACCGAGATGTGGCCATGGCGCACCTGCTGACGGGCTTCGTCACGGCTCTTAGCAAATCCGAGACGATACACCACGTTGTCCAAACGACTCTCGAGAATACGCAGAAGATTCTCACCGGTAACGCCACTCTGGCGATTGGCGAGCTCATAATAGCCGCGGAATTGCTTCTCAAGCAGACCATAGATACGCGTGGTCTTTTGCTTCTCACGCAGCTGAATGCGATACTCGGACTCTTTGGGGCGCTTTTTGCCGGCGTCTCCGGGCGGATAATCGCGCCGCTCTACGGCACATTTATCCGAGTAGCAACGATCTCCCTTTAAGAAGAGCTTTGCTCCCTCACGGCGACAGAGCCTGCAATCTGCCCCTGTATATCTAGCCATTATATTTCCTTTCGTAGTGGCAATGACAGCGCCGGGGGTACCCCGGGCGCAGTCACGTGATAATTGCTACTGTAAGACTAAACGCGACGGCGTTTGCGCTGGCGCACACCATTGTGTGGTATGGGGGTGCAATCCTGGATGCTTGCGATATCCAGACCATTGGCCTGAAGGGTTCGGATTGCTGTCTCGCGCCCGGAGCCCGGGCCCTTAACAAAGACACTCACCTTGCGAACCCCATGCTCGCTCGCGATCTTTGCACACTGCTCAGCCGCAAGTTGGGCGGCAAAGGGTGTGGATTTACGCGATCCCTTGAATCCCACCGTGCCCGCGCTTTGCCAGGCAATGGTATTGCCCTGCGGGTCGGTGATGGTAATGATGGTGTTGTTGAAGGTGCTCTTGATATGCGCTTGTCCAACAGCGATATTCTTTCGCTCAGAACGTTTAATGCGAGTACGTACCTGTTTCTTAGCCATTATTTCTTCTTGCCTCCGATCTGCTTCCTCGGGCCTTTGCGCGTGCGGGCATTAGTATGGGTCCTCTGACCACGCACCGGCAGGCCACGACGATGTCGGAGGCCGCGATAGCAGCCGATTTCCATTAAACGCTTGATGTTCATGGAAGTCTCGCGACGTAAGTCGCCCTCAATCATCAGGTTCTTATCAATGTATTCGCGGAGTTTTACGGTTTCTTCTTCAGAAAGATCTTTAACACGTGTGTCGGGGTCAACACCGGTAGAAGCAAGGATCTGCTTTGCGGTGGTGAGCCCAATGCCGTAGATGTAGGTCAACCCAATCTCCACGCGCTTCTCGCGTGGCAGGTCAACGCCGGCAATACGGGCCATAGAGTTGCTCCCTTCTTAGCCCTGGCGCTGCTTATGGCGGGGATTCTCGCAAATCACAAGAACCCGACCATGACGCCGGATAACTTTACATTTATCGCACATTTTCTTTACAGAGGGACGCACTTTCATTCGTCTCTCCTCTCAATTTATCTTGTGTACTGTATCTTCACGCCGCAGCCGCAGACGTTGTTTTAATGCTTTTGGCTTTCTCTGTTTATTTATATCGGTAGGTAATTCTACCGCGGGTCAGGTCATAGGGTGAAAGCTCCACCGTGACCTTATCCCCGGGCAGGATACGGATGTAATGCATGCGCATCTTACCAGAAATATGCGCAAGTACAACATGACCGTTTTCAAGTTCTACTTTAAACATTGCATTAGGAAGCGGCTCGGTGACCGTTCCTTCAAGTTCTATAGCATCCTCTTTTACCAAGTTTTGGGTCTTTCATAATTAGACATTAAAAGCGCAGCCGTCTATGATACCGCATCTTGCCCACCCGAAACAAGGGGGAATTTGAGAGATCTTGAAAAAGTGCCAGGGGACGTTGCTGACAAAAGGGGACGTACCTTCTGTCTTGTTGACTGGTTCCCAGCCAACAAGACAGAAGGTACGTCCCCTTTTGTCAGCAAGTCCCCTGTCGCTTTTAGCCGATATACATGATGGCCAGGCTGTCGTCGATTGCCTGCTCGGGAGAGATCTGCCCCATCACAATGCGCGGCACATCGGCAAAAAGGGCATCGCGCGCGCCGGGAGAGAGCCCGTCCTGGGCCGCCGCTACCGTGCCGGTACAGCCTTTGGTGAGCTCAAGGGCAGCCAGACTCAGTTTATCGATTTCCCCGCTAGGGGTCGTGCCGTTTTTGAGCGCGGTCATCGAGAGCAAGCCAAAACTGCTCACGACCTCATCCGTTGTCATGGCCATAACAAACCTGACACAGGCATCACGCTTGTCCGGATTGTTCCAGGCCTTTTGAGAGATGTAGTATCCCATGGAGAGCCCGCCGACGATGTCGGTTGCTGCCCGGCTGCCCTGTGCCGGCACAAACGCCACCGTAAAGTCATCGATGTTTGCCGCGTTTGATTCATACCAGCCCAGCTTCCAGGAGCCGTCTAAATGAAACGCTGCCCGGTTGGATATCATCAGGCCAACTGCCTCGTCATCGGTCATCGTGGTGGTCTCTGCCGGAAAATAGCCCCTCTCGTAAAGATCCTTGATATCCTCAAGGCCTGCTGCCCAGGCCTGCCCGACGCCATCGTTCGAGCTGGCCGGCAAAAGGGTGTGACTGCTTATTGAACCGTGGTTAAAAACACAGTATTCAAACCAGTAATGGGGAACCTGCCCCAGGGAGGCGGCGATGGGCACATAGCCGCAGCTCAGTATCGTTTCGCAGTCGTTGCTAAACTGCTCCCAGGTGTAATTGTTGCCCGGCACCTCTACGCCACATGCTGCCAGCACCTTCTTGTTAACATAGAGGGCCTCCCAGTAGCCGTTGACCGGTACGGCATATTGTCTGCCGTCCACCGGCGACACGGGAATCAGGGAATCCCTCATGTTGGAGGCATAGTCAGGATACTCCCTGCGTATTTCGCTCAGAGAAACTACCTTGCCGTTTCTTATTAAACTATCAGCATCTGCGCCGGTAAAGAAAAACAGTACATCCGGCTCGCTGCCTTCGCCAAAACTGTCCCTGACCTTATTTTTCCACTCCTCGTTTGAGGCAGCGGATCTGTCGACAACCGCCACACCCGTCTCCTCCTCAAATGCGGTATAGGCTGCCACGAAGTTATCGCGATTGCCGTCGCTGCTGTCAAAGGGAGATACCACGGTTATTTCTTGGATTGCCTGCCCGGTGCCGGTGAAACATCCGCCGAGACCAGCGCACAGAACAAGGAGCGGTAATACCAGAAGAAGCCTGATTGTCTTCATTGTTTTGCCCACTTTCTTAATTCGATACCAATCCTTAGCTGCCACCATTCACTGAACAGAGGGAATCGATCATCTGCTTGATAAGTCTGATGTCGAGAGGCTTTGCCAGGTGCTCATCCATCCCTGCTTCAAACGCCTTGTCTATATCCTCGCTTACCAGATTTGCAGTCAGCGCAATTATCTTGATTGTTTTTGCGTCCGGCCTCTCGAGTGCCCGGATCTCCCTCGTTGCCTCAAAGCCGTCCATATTAGGCATTTGAAGATCCATGAAGATGAGGTCAAAGTGCGCATGCGGAGAATCCTTAAAGAGCCGCACTGCTTCAAAACCATCGGCAGCGTCGACTATCTGGATGTTCGTTTCAACGAGGAGCTCTTTGATTATGGTGCGGTTTACCTCGATGTCGTCAACCACCAGCGCTCGCAGGAAAGAAAAATCGTAAGCGCTTGGCCCCTCGCCTGCCACGGTAGTATCGATGAAGTCTTCTTTATGGTAGATAGATTCTGAGGCAACCCGGAGCCTCACCGTAAAGAAGAACATGCTGCCCTTGCCCAGCTCACTCACCACCCAGAGCTTTCCGCCCATCATCTCTACAATACTCTTAGAGATAGAGAGCCCCAGGCCGGTGCCTCCAAAACGCTTTGCTGTGCTGAGTTCGGCCTGCTCAAAGGGGTTGAACATGCGCTTGATTTGCTCCTCGTTCATGCCAATGCCGTTGTCTTCTACCGAAAAGCTATAGAGCGACCAGTCGTCCTCGGGGGTCTCGGTGACCCGCACCTTGATCTTGCATCTTCCCGGTGCAAACTTGATGGCGTTGCCAATCAAATTGATCAGCACCTGGTTGAGGCGGAGCTTGTCTGCGCACACCCAATCTCTCTCGATGACCAGCTCATAGTCGATGTCGATCTTGCGCTCGGTGTCTTTGAGGAGCATCATCTTGATGGTTTGCGTGATGGTCTCAGAGAGGTTGAATATCTCTTCGCACAACTCCTGCTTTCCGGCCTCGATCTTGCTCATGTCTAGAATGTCGTTGATAACGCCCAGCAAATGCTCTGACGAACTCTCAATGCTGCCAAGGTACTCGCTGGTTTTTTTTGCGTCCGGATTCTTGCGCGCCAGCTGCGTCATACCGATGATGGCATTCATCGGAGTTCTGATCTCATGACTCATGTTAGAGAGGAATTTTGATTTTGCGAGGTTTGCGTTTTCTGCATCTTTTCTGGCCTTGGTGACCTCCGTCACGTCAATTAAGGTCATCATCATGCAGGTAGCGCTCTTGCCTTCCGCGCCGGCACCATGTACGCGCCTGAAGGCCAGGTCGTACACCAGCGCCTCGCCCTCTTGTTGGGAGTAGGTCACGGTGTTCTTGTAGGTTGGTATCTCTTCTTCATCTGAGAGCAGGAGGGTGACTTGCTCGGGCAAGGGTTCTTCGGTGCCCTCGGCAAACAAGTGCTTGAGCAAGCTCTCGTCGCTGGCAGAAAACCCGCACTGCCTGAGCATGGCATACAGCGCTTCATTGCCGTACACAAAACTGCCGGAGAGATCAAAGAATGCAATGGCTACCGGAATCTCATCGAGATGGCGGCAATACGCCTCCAGAGTGAGGTTAAGCCCTTCGAGGATCTTGCGGTAATCGCCCTTGTATCCCGAGGTATCTATCTGTGCATCGAGTTGCCCTGCGCCGGCAGCCACGATAATCTGGTAGTTGTCGGCTATGAGGTTTTCGATGCTCTGCGCCATGGTCACCAGCGCGTCGGCGATATGCCCCATCTCATCATGGGGGACCCCCTCGGTGTCAAACAGAACATTGCCATTGGCCAGATCATCGGCAGAGCTGATGATCTTCTTTACCGAACCGGTTATCGAACGAATGACAAATACCCCCATAAAGGTCACAAAGAGCAGGATGAGAACGACGATGGCAAACGTAAGGGCAGTGGATGACTCAAAGCTTTCCTGGGCAGAGATCCGCCTTTCGGATACCTGCTCCCTCTTCATGAATACCAGCTCTTCGATGAGCTCGTTGATGTCGTCTCCTTTGGGGATAACCTGATTATTAAGCTGCACAAGAGCGGCTTCATATTGCCCGTTAACAGACAGGTTTCCGACGTTTTCCACCTCGTTGGACCAGTTGGAGACCGTAACGCTCAGCCGGGACACCAGCTGGGCTTCGTACGAGTCCTTGAGACCCGTATCGTTGAGGATGTCCGTATAGTCGTTGATGCTGGCACGCAGGTCTTCTTGATGCTCCCGGATCTTTTCAAATTGCATCTCGGGGGTCTCTGCGCTCTCATCAAGGATGATATCGCCAACCAGGATGCGTATCTGGCCGGTGTCGGCGGCAATCCTCTCCAGATAGGTCATGGGTCGCACCACGTTATAGTCGCTGTAGATGATGCTGTCGTTCATTCGGGAAACGTTAAAAAATCCAAGCACGCCAATGGTGAGGATAGCGATGCCCGACAGAACGAAAACGGCGATAAGCTTTGTTTTGATCTTGACGTTTCTCAAACGCCGGCGCTCCTTAACAGCCGTACTGACACCAACAGACGGCAACCGACAGTCACGGATATTATACTCTTGATTAGTGGTTTGATGCGCTCTTAGCGCTCTTTGTCGGTGACGAAAAAGAGGGCGATAGTGCCGGGGCCGACGTGAGCTCCGATGACCGGGTCAAGACAGTTGATAACAAAATCGCTCACGCCGAATCGCTCGCTAAACTGAGCGGCAACAAACTCGGCGTCCTCAAGGCAGTCGCCATGACTGATGCAGACCAGCTGTTTGCTCTTTGGCTCTGAGGCTCCTTGTGCAAACTTTTCCACCAGCATCTGGAGAGATTTTCTGCGACCCCGCACCTTGTCCATGGGAACCAGTCTGCCGATCTCATCGACATGCAGAATCGGTTTGATGTTCAAGAGTGATCCGGCAACAGCAACGCCCTTTGAGAGGCGGCCGCCGCGCTGCAGATAGCTCAGGTCGTCCACGGTAAACCAGTGGGCAAAGCTCAGCGTGTTGGCGCGCGCCCATTCAGCAGTCTCGGCAAGGCTCTTGCCCTCCTCGCGCACTTTGGCCGCCGACAGCACAAAAAGGCCCTGGCCCAACGCTGCGGCCTTGGTGTCAACACATTCAAGCTTGCAATCGGGATATTCTTCGTCGCGAATACGCTCGATAAAAGAAGAGCAGTGCTCATAGGTACCGCTCAGGGCAGAATCAAAGCCCAGATAAAGCACGTCGTTGCCGGCCTCAAACTCTTCACGGATTATTGCGTTGACGTCCTCGAACTTCGGCAGGCTGGTGGTGATGACCTTGCCCTCACGCATCATGGTATAGAACTGGGTGATGTCGGTGACCGAGCCCTTGAGGTAACTGTAATAGACCTGCTCTTCTACGGTAAACTCCAGCGGTAGTATCTTGAGGTTATGGGCATCGATGAGAGATTCGGGCAGATTGCTGGAAGAGTCGGTGAGAATGGTAAACGTCATGAAAAACTCCTTGCATTATTGGGACGGCCGAAGCGGCTGGTTGTCCCATGATAACAAATTAGCTGGTTTCTTACAGAAAGGTTGAACTTGCTTGAGCCTTTTGCTTGATATCCTTTAGTCTATTTCTTCGATGTCTATATCCAGTTCATCGTCCAGATCAAAGGCGGATTGCATTGTCTGGAAGGGAACCGGTTGAGTTGACTGGGGAGGTGTTGAGGTAACGGCAAAGCCAAAAGACTGAGCAGGAGCCTCAAAGGTCTCCGTGCCTCCGTCGGATTCGGCGGCAACAAAGGCTGCCTCGGCTTCGTAGGCCTCAAAATCTGCATCGCTGTCCTTGAGGTTTTGCATAGCATCCGAAACCGTTCTCTTTTCGGCTGCAACATCGGGTCTGGCCTCAACGAGTTTGGGCATGACCTTTTTTGCCTCTGCGGTAAAGCGGCTGAGCACCGCCATGTACTCAGAACGAAATGCCTCGGTAGACTCGCGCAGTCTGTCGATCTCATCAATGATGCGCTGCTTTTCTGAGAGGGCGTCACGAACTATATCGCGGGCGCGCTTTTCTGCATCGCGGTAGGCGTTTTCGGATTCTATCTTTGCGGCCTCATGAAGATCTTCGGCGCTCTTTTGCGCTGCAATCAAAACCTGGGCTATCTGGCGCTCACTGGCAATCGCCTGCTGCGAGGCTTGGGAAGACTGCGCCAACTGCGCACTCTGGGCCGCCTGCTGCTCGGCCGCGCGGGCACGGGATTCGGCTGCCTCGACTCGGGAAGCTGCCTCAACGAGAGCGCTGTTGAAGGCGTCCACCTCTTCGGCAATGCGCTCAAGCAGCAGATCAACTTCTTCCGGGTCGTAGCCCTCGTCATGGACGATCTTCAGGGATACATTGTCTATATCATGCTTGGTTATTGCCACGACAGTTCCTTTCATTCGGGTTTTACAGGTAAGTATAAAACCGCCTGGTACTTAGAAACACGACTATTTTAAGATTAGTATAATAATAACACTCTCTGGCAGAATCTCTCTCAGATCAAAAGCCTAAAAATCAATCCTGAGACGATCTGGAGAACAATAAGCGCGATGAACGGCGAAAAATCGAGACCGCCCATCGGGGGAATGAACTTACGAAACAGATTGACGTAGGGAGCAATGACCGTATCCAGCACGCGGTAGACCTCTCGTACCACCTTGCCGCCATTTTTGAACCAGGAGAGAATCACCCACACAAAGATGAGCAGGCAGTAAAAGTTGACGGCCGAGCTGAGAATCATTATCAGTTGCACACGCATCAGGCAAGTTCCTCGGCTCTCTTGCAGGCTGCCTTAACCGCTTGCTCAACCAGGGAGCCAAATCCTGCAGAAGCAAAGTATTCCAGGGCCGCTTGCGTGGTGCCGCCGGGGCTGGTCACCGCTTTGCGCAACTCAGCCGGGCCTTCTTCAAAGAGGTGAAGTTGGCGGGCCGTGCCGACGAGAGTTTGCAGCGCCAACTGCTGAGCCTGCTCTGCGGTGAGGCCGACCTGCGCGCCCGCATGTGCTAATTCTTCAACGAGCAGTGCAAAGTAAGCCGGGCCCGAGCCGGAGATCGCTGTTGCGGCATTGATCTTGTCCTCGTCAATCAGCAGGGCCTGGCCCATAAGAGAAAACAGCTCTACCACCAGCTCGCCTTCGGCGATATGCGTACCCTGAGCAACCGACACCACGCTCATGCCGGCAGAGGCCATTAAGGGCGCGTTGGGCATGACCCTGATCACCTGGGCACGAGGAAAGATCCGGGCAATCGTCTCGGTGGTAATGCCGGCGGCAATGGAGATGACCCGCTCGGGATCAAAGCTGCCGGTTGCTGCCAGATGCTCGGCAACCTGCCTGAAATCCTGCGGCTTAACGGCAAAGAGTGCGGTGTTGACGTGGGTTATCTCCGCTGCGTCGGTGACGCACTCCACGTCATAGGTCTCACTCAGATAGGAACACCGGCTCTCATAGGGCTCTCCCACCACAATGGTTTTGGGGTCGAGCAGGGTGCCGTGCACCAACCCGGCAAGGATTGCCTCGCCCATTCTCCCGCCACCGATAAGGGCGATTTTGCCGAGTTTGGTAAAGATCTCTGGTTGTATGGTTGTGTTACTCATAAAATTCCTCTTGATTGTAGTTGATCGGTCTCTGCGTCGGTGAGAGGACCGCTGCAGGTCAGGGCATACACACGATCTGCGATACTGTCCACATTGGCCTTTGCCACCGCGGCTGCGCCAAAAGAAAAGTCCAGGATCCTTTTGGCCAGCTCCGGCCGTGTCTTGGTGAGCACCAACACCAC
>JAISPK010000068.1 GCA_031274985.1 Coriobacteriales bacterium
AGCGCTGCTCAACAAAAGCTGATGCGCACGACAAGCGAGTCGCTTCAAGAGCCGCCTTGGTGAGAATGGATGAATAAGAACGGCGTAGTGGTTTTATGCTACACTACGGTACTAACTGATTGCGCAAATAGCAATATCTCTGGAATGTACCCGGGGGTTGAGGCTTGAAAGGAACAACAATGGACGAAACTGGCGTTTTGGCTTTAGTCGATGAGCTTTCCGATCTTATTGAGGACGGAAAAGCTACATTGGGTAACAGGGATCGTCGCACTATCGATGCCGGTCCTGCATTGGATATCCTTGACGAGATTCGTCAGGCATTTCCTCAGGAATTTGCCCAAGCCCGCCAAATCGTGCGTGAGCAGCAAAACATCCTGGAAGATGCCGAGGTTGAGGCTAATCGGATTCTCGAAGATGCCCGCAATCAGGCGCTGACGATTGCCAGCCAGCAAGAGGTTGTGCGTATTGCACAGCAGCAGGCAGAAAATGTTCTGGCAGACGCTCGTGAGCAAGAGCGTGAGATGCGTGCCGGTGCCGAGGACTATGCGGACACGGTGTTCTCTCACATTGAGACCACGGTATCGCAGATCAGTGAAAACGTCCGTCGTTGCAGGGAGAGACTTAACAACAAGTCGGTAGCAACGCGCTAATTAACCTGTCGTCCTGCACATCGCAAAGCGACGATGCAGGATCCATCAATACCACAAAACAGATCCTGTCACCTTGTCCCGTAAGGTGACAGAGGCACATAAGTGAGAATCGCTCCAGGAGTTGCTATGAATCTTGACCCCCTCTACCTCCAAGTCCTGCCGAGACTGGCCAATACCGGGAGCGCCGAACAGGCCCGTGGCGTTTTAACCCTTGCCAGCATAGACGTTGGCCACCGCCATTTTGATGTGCCACAAGGCATTGTCTACGATGCAGACCTGGTTAACACCAGCGAGGCGATCTTACTCAGCGGTACGGCTTCTGCCGTTTTGCACACCAAATGTGACCGTTGCCTCGAGGATACCCAACTCAGTATCACCGGCGAGATCCAGGGCTACTATCTCTTTGACACCACCCATGCTCCGGGAGAGGAGAAGCTGGAAGCCTACGAAGTGGTTGACCCCTCTGGTCGCATTGACATCGCTCCGCCCGTCCTCGCTTCTATTGTCTTTGAACTGCCCACCGTGACCCTTTGCAGGGAAGACTGCGAGGGGGTGAGCGCCCAGCCATCCCCAAGCTCTGCCGGGGAAGAGAGTGCTGAGGTCTCCGGAGAAGGAGCAGACGGCTACAACCCCGAGTCACCCTTCGCAGCACTCAAAGACCTCATGTAAATGACAGCAAGAGAACCGTCTCCCAGTCATGTTTTGGAGAATGGCGATGATTGGTAACTTACTTGCGACTCTCGCGTTTTGCCTGATTCTGACCATTGTGTTGGAAGCAGGATTTTTCTTCATAGCCGGTAAGCGCAACAAGAAGGACTTGCGTCTTCTGGTACTGGTGAACGTTTTTACCAACCCTTTAGTGGTCCTTACCTTGTGGCTGACCCAGACGTATACGCTGTGGAACAGCTTTGCGGTGTTGGTGCCCCTTGAGCTGTTTGCGGTTGTCACCGAAGGATTTATCTATAAAAAATGCGGCAAACAATTTACCAGACCGTTTTTGTTTTCCCTTGGCGCCAATGCGTTTTCTTACTTTTGCGGCCTGCTGATCCAAGCTGCTCTCAACATTGCGGGCGTGCAGCTCTGGTAATCTGATACAATAGTCGGGTTCGTCTCAAGGAGGTCTCACCCAGACCTCAACATCACACATGCCAGGGGACTGAATGCGCTCGTGGCCGAAGCATCGCCAGATGCAAACGGTTGCGCAGGAGGGTTGAACCGGGCAGAGGGAGGGCGAGAGCTCTCAACAACGAAAAAGGAGTATATATGGCAACAAAAGTAAACGTTGCGGCGCTTATCGACGCCGGAGTCCACTTTGGGCATCAAACCCGTCGCTGGAACCCCAAGATGAAACCTTACATCTTTACCGCTCGTAAGGGCATCTACATCATCGATCTCAAACAAACACTTCTCGAGCTGGATAAGGCCTACAGTTTTGTAAAGGCGCTCGCCGAGAAAAATGGCACCATCCTCTTCGTGGGCACCAAAAAGCAGGCGCAGGAGCCAATTCAGTCGGCTGCTGAGCGTTGCGGTATGCCCTATGTCAATCACCGTTGGCTGGGCGGCATGCTCACCAACTTTGTGACCATTCGCTCCCGCGTAACCTACATGGAAGAGCTGGAAGCCATGGAAGCCGACGGCCGCATGGCCTCTCTCCCCAAAAAGGAGCAGGTGCTCCTCAGAAAGAAGCTGGGCAAACTCCAGGCAAGCCTTAATGGTGTGCGCAACATGACCGCTGCCCCTCAGGCAGTCTTTGTCGTGGACACCAAGCGCGAGGAGATTGCCGTTGCCGAGGCACGCAGACTCAATGTGCCGGTTATCGGCATCCTTGACACCAATGCCGACCCCGACGAAGTGGTTTACGGCGTCCCCGGAAACGATGACGCGATTCGCTCGGTGGCCCTGATAGCCAACTGCATCGCCGATGCCGTGGTGGCCGGGAGCAAGGCAGACCTCGTCACCGCCGCTGAGCTCGACCAGAGCGCCGTTGCTGCGGTTGAACCTGCAATTGCTGCTGCGGATGACGCCTCTGATACAGAAGCGGCAGATGAGGCAGCGAGCGTTGACGCCGACGAGGTTGTTGCAGAGGCAGAGGAATCCGAAGAAGCAGCAGTTGCTGCGGACGAGACCGCCGAGGTATCGGAAGAGCCCGGCGAAACTGAGAGTGTTACCGAAGAAGGAGAAGTGTCTGAGGAAGCAGCGGCCGAGTAATCGGCTTGTTGCTCAACGACTGAATCCATGAGATAGAAGGGAATCCAACATGGCAGAAATAACCGCCAATCTGGTCAAGGAATTGCGCGAGATGACTGGCGCCGGAATGATGGAATGCAAGAAAGCCCTCACCGAAGCTGAGGGTGATACCGAAAAAGCAGTAGACATCCTGCGGACTCGCGGGCTTGCTGCGGCAGCCAAGAAGGCAGGACGTGAGACCAACGAAGGCCTCATCGTAGCCAAGATCGCCGACGATGCGTTAAGTGCTGCGCTCGTCGAGGTTAACTGCGAAACTGACTTTGTCTCCCGCAACGAGGTTTTTGCTGCGCTGGCAGACAAAGTCGCCGGTGCTGTTCTTGAGGGCTGCCCGGCAGATGCCGAGGCTTTACTCGAGCTTACCATTGGCAAGGACACCATTGCCGACCTCCTCACCGACGGAATCCACACGATTGGTGAGAACATCCAGGTCAGCCGTTTTGCCTGCCTCGCAACGGACAAGGGAGCGTTTTCTTCCTACATCCACGGCGGCGGGCGCTTGGGCATCCTTGTGCAGTTTAGCTTTGACAAGCCCGAGACCACACAGGCCGAGACCTTTAAGGTAGTGTCCAGGGATATTGCCATGCAGGTTGCTGCAGCCAATCCGATTGCTGTTTCTAAAGAGAGCTTCGATCCTGAGATCATCGAGAAAGAAATGAGCATCTACAAGGCGCAGGCCGCTGAGTCCGGCAAGCCGGAGAACATCCAGGAGCAGATTGCCGCGGGCCGTTTGAAGAAATTCTACGCTGAGAATGCCCTCGTTGAGCAAGCCTTTATCAAGGATCCGGATCGCAGCGTGACCCAGGTACTCGAGGCTGCCTCCAAGGAGCTGGGCGACACCATCTCGGTGGTGAGCTTTAAGCGTTTTGGGCTGGGCGGGCTGTGAGCGGGCTGTTAGCAAGAGCGCAACGTGCCTATTAAGCAACAGAGACGGGTCTACCTTTAATAAGGTGGACCCGTTTGTTATAGTTAGCATAACAGGTTTTAACTACAAAACGAGGAGAATTGTGGCTGATTACATCTACAAGCGGGTTTTACTCAAGTTGTCAGGAGAACACCTGGCCGGAAATCAGGGCTTTGGCATTGACCCTAAGGTCATTGCCGGTCTCGCCAGCCAAATCAGCGCGATAACTAAAAGCAAGAAAATCGAGCTTGCTATCACGGTGGGCGGGGGCAATATCTTCAGGGGCATGGCTGCCTCGACCGAGGGCATGGATCGTTCGCAGGCCGATTACATAGGCATGATGGCAACGGTCATGAACGCCCTGGCATTGCAGGAGGCCCTTGAGCGCGAAGGGGTATTCACCCGCGTGCAAAGCGCTATCTCGATGCAAGAGGTTGCTGAGACCTACATTCGCCGCCGTGCCATCCGCCATTTAGAAAAGGGCCGGGTGGTCATCTTTGCGGCGGGCACCGGCAATCCCTACTTCACCACCGATACCACGGCAGCGCTCAGGGCCTGCGAGATTGATGCCGACGTGTTTATGAAGGCCACCAAGGTCGATGGCATCTATGATTCAGACCCGGCGCAAAACCCCGATGCGCAACGGTTTGAATCTATCAGCTATCTGGACGTGCTGACCCGTGAGCTGGCCGTGATGGACACGACGGCTATATCGCTTTGCATGGACAATAAGCTGCCGCTCATCGTATTTTCGCTTGACCCGCCGGGCACCATGGAGCGCGCGCTCAGGGGCGAGGCTGTGGGAACCGTGGTACACGCATAAGCGAAGATGCCACCCCGGACGAATTACTGCTTCCAAAAAACGGAAAGGTGTGACCATGTCAACTGTCGATGATATCATCGCAACCCATGAAGGCCAGATGGATAAGACTCTGGAGAATCTGACCCATGAGTTCTCCTCAGTGCGTACCGGCCGTGCCTCGGCAGCCATGCTTGAGCGTATCAGTGTTGAGTATTACGGGACGGCAACCCCCATCACACAGGTTGCCGGAATCAAGTCTCCCGAGGCGCATCTGCTGGTCATTGAGCCATGGGACAAAAGCCTCCTCAAGGAGATTGAAAAGGCCATTATGAGCTCGGACCTGGGGATTACCCCGTCCAACGACGGGAATATGATCAGACTTCCCTTTCCGCCGCCCACGGAGGAGCGACGCAAGGAGCTGGTCAAACAATGCCGGGCGATTGCCGAGGACGCAAAGGTTTCTATCCGCAATATCCGGCGTGATGCCAATGCCCGTCTGGAGCGCCTGATCAAAGACGAGTCGCTTCCCAAGGATGAGGAGCATCGTGCCGAGGAAAAGATCCAAAAACTCACTGACTTGCATGTTGATAAGATCAGTCTGGCGTTGAAGAACAAAGAGACCGAAATCATGGAGATCTGAGACTGGAGTGCTCGTGGCATGTCCCAGAAAACCATTAGCTCAGGTATTTAAGGATCCGCCTGCTCAATTGGATCCGGCCCTCCTCGATACCGAGCGGATACCTGCCCACATTGCTGTCATTATGGATGGCAATGGGCGATGGGCCGTTGAGCACAACAAGCGCCGCGCCGCCGGGCACAAAGCGGGGATAAAGGGCGTGCGCGAGCTCATTCGCACGTGCTCGGACATTGGCATTGATTATCTGACCATCTATTCCTTTTCCACCGAAAACTGGAGCAGGCCGCGCGCCGAGGTAAAGGGCCTTATGGAGCTGTTTGCCTCCACGATGGCTGCGGAGTTGGCCGCTATGCACGATGAGGGCGTGCGGATCCGCATCATCGGTGACGTAACGGAGCTACCCAAGCGCACGCGGGAGATCTTTCAGGGTGCGGTTGATCAGACCAGCGGCAATAAGGGTATGACCCTTGTTATTGCGGTGAATTACGGCTCCCGACTCGAGATCGTTCAGGCGGCTCGTACCCTTGCAACGCTGGCGCTGCGCGGAGAGTTGACTGCAGAGCAGCTGAGCGCATTGGACGAAAGCAGTTTTGCTGACTATCTGGAAACCAGCGGCATTCCTGACCCCGACCTGCTGATTCGCACGAGCGGCGAATATCGCCTCTCTAACTTTTTGCTCTACCAAAGCGCTTACAGCGAGTTGTATATAACCCAGATACTCTGGCCTGATTTTGACCGGTTTGAGCTGCTTCGCGCACTCCTCGATTACCAGTTACGCAAGAGACGATTTGGCAATGTAGGGAGCAGCGATGACTAAAAGAGTGGTTACCGGGTTGCTCATTGCGCTCACCACGATTGTCTTTATTCTGGCTCATCCGCTGGTTACCGCGCTCTTTTTGGCGGCGCTCTCCGGCATTTGTGCGTGGGAGTTCTACGCGATGCTGCGCTCTGACGCCAAGCTTCCCAATGAGATCATCGGAACTGCCGCGGCTGCCCTGTATCCGCTGAGTTACTATTTCCTGGGCTTTTCCGGCATCCTCTCGCTCACGACGTTATTCGCGCTGGCGCTGCTCATCTGGTACGTTTTTTACACGAGCGCCCGCATTACTGACGTGGCGGTGACCCTCTTTGGCGCGCTCTATACCGGCTTGATGCTCACCAGCCTTATCCTCATTCGCCAGATCCCCCCGGCCGATCCGGACTTATTCCTGCCCGAGATATGGGGCGGAGTACTGGTGCTCATCGTTGTCTTCAGCACCTTTGCCAATGATGCAGCCGCCTATTTTGTGGGGAGTAAGTTTGGCAAGCACAAGATGGCTCCGCGCATCTCACCGGCAAAGTCGTGGGAAGGCTTTCTTGCGGGTTTGGTTGCTTCGGTTGCTGTCTGGTGCTTGGTTTTGCTCGTTCCCGGGTTTACGCTGGGTTGGGGCTGGGTCATTTTTGGCGGCATCCTCTGTGGATGGATCGGTATTCTCGGCGATCTGGTCGAGTCGCGCATCAAGCGTTCTACCGGCCACAAGGACTCCAGCAATCTCCTGCCCGGGCACGGTGGATTCCTGGACCGTGTGGACTCTTTGATCTTAGTGGGGGCTGCGGCCTCCATCCTCCTGCGCTTTGCCGGCGCCATAGGCTAGGGTGAAGTATGTCTGAAACTCCACTCAAGGTAGTCATTCTCGGATCGACCGGCTCTATCGGTTGTCAGGCAGTGGAAATATGCGCTCAGTATCCTGACCGACTTGAGGTAGTGGCGCTGGCTGCTCATTCCAGCAAGAAGCTGCTTGCTGCACAAGCGGCCGAGCTGGGGGTTGCCCGGACGGTTCTCTCTCAAGTCGACGGACCCGGGGCATTGGTGGAGCTTGCTGAGTTGCCTGAGGCTGATCTTGTGCTCAACGCTCTGGTCGGTGCCGCCGGTGTCGAGGCCAGTTACGCCACCCTCAAAGCCGGCAAGACCCTTGCCCTGGCTAATAAGGAATCAATGGTGGTGGCAGGCGATTTGCTGATGCCGCTGGCCAGACCCGGACAACTCTTGCCGGTTGATTCAGAGCACGCTGCACTCTTCCAGTGCTTGCTGGGAGAGGACACCAGCGAGGTTACCAATCTCTGGATAACCGCCAGCGGTGGGCCTTTCAGAGGGCGCAAGAGAAACGACCTGCTTGCGGTAACCCGCGCAGAGGCGCTCGCTCACCCCAATTGGAGCATGGGCGCTAAGATTTCGATAGACTCGGCTACCCTCATGAACAAGGGTCTGGAGGTCATCGAGGCACATCATCTCTTTGCTCTTCCCTATAGCCGGATCAAGGTGGTTCAGCATCCGCAGAGCTGCATACACTCGCTGGTAGAATACGTGGACGGGAGCTTTAAAGCACACCTGGGTGTGACCGATATGCGCATTCCCATACAGTACGCTCTGAGTTATCCACGCCGCTGGCCTGCGGCCTTTGACGCGTCCCTTGACCTTTGTGAGCTCGGTAGCCTGGACTTCTCCCGTCCGGACACAGAGACTTTTGGCTGCCTGCGGCTCGCGATGGAGGCAGGTGAGGCCGGCGGCACACTGCCCTGCGTCCTCAACGCTGCCAACGAGGTGGCGGTTGCCGCCTTCCTGAACAGTCAGATAGGATTTTTGGATATAGAGCGCATCGTTGAGACCTGCTTGGCTGGCCATTGCCGCGAGGATGTGGTTTCAATTGAACAGCTTCTGGCTGTAGACGCCGAGACCCGCGCAAAAGCAACCGAACTTCTCTAGGCTGAGCGGGGCAGGGGGGTGGGGGGGGGG
>JAISPK010000117.1 GCA_031274985.1 Coriobacteriales bacterium
AACTATCAGACAGTGGCAATCATAAGAGGAAAGGTCGATCATGGATATTGCAGCATTGCTTAAGGACTTGGTAGACAGGGGCGTAGCGGACATCTTTATTATCACGGGAAGTCCCATCAGCTACAAAATCGGAACGCTCATTGAGTCTTTGGACGACAAGAGCCTTTTGCCTTCAGATACCGAAGACCTCATCACTCAGATCTATCAATTTGCCGGCAACCGCTCCATGGATGCAATCAGAGAAAAGGGCGACGACGACTTTTCCTTTGCCATCAAGGGAGTCAGCCGCTTTAGGGTCAACACCTACAAGCAGCGCGGCACGTATGCAGCGGTCATCCGCATCGTTTCCTTTGTGCTGCCCGACCCCGAGGCCTTGAACATACCGCCTGCGGTAATGGATCTGGCTGATCTCAAGCGAGGCATGGTGCTGATCACCGGACCTGCAGGCAGTGGTAAAACCACCACCCTGGCCGCGCTTATCGATCGCATCAACAACAACCGCAACGCACACGTGATCACCCTTGAAAACCCCATTGAGTTCTTGCATCGCCACAACAAGAGCCTTATCTCGCAGCGCGAGATCGCCATTGATACGCAAAACTATTCCAACGCGCTCCGTGCGGCCCTGCGCGAGAGTCCTGACGTGATCTTAATCGGCGAGATGCGCGACCCGGAAACCATTTCCATCGCCCTTACGGCGGCAGAGACCGGTCACCTGGTGCTCTCTACGCTGCACACCGTAGGTGCGGTTAACACGGTAGACCGCCTGGTGGATTCCTTTAGGGCAGAGCAACAGGCTCAGGTGCGTATGCAGCTGTCCATGGTGCTGCAAAGCGTGGTGTCCCAACAGCTCCTGCTGGCAACCGACGGCTCGATGATCCCGGCCTTTGAGATCATGCATTGCATACCGGCCATACGCAACCTCATCCGCGAGGGCCGTACTCACCAGATGTCCGCCGTTATCAACACCTCGGCAGCCGAGGGCATGGTGGGCATGGACGCCAGCCTGCTTGCGCTTTATAAGAGCGGCAAGATATCCCAACAGGAGATGGTGATGCACGCGCTGGCACCGGAGACTATCCTCAAGCAAGCAAAAGCGTAGCGAGTCCGGAACGGTGAGCTACAATGAAGGTTCCTCGCCAGAGAATCAGAGCGGCAAAGCCCGTGCGCAATATCGTCATCAGCTATTTTGTGATGATGGCGGTGCTGCTGACGTTTCTTCTGGGGTTGTATCTGCTGGCGGCGCTGGAGTTTTTGCTTCTTAGCTGATGTGGCCACACTTCAACAGAAATGATCTGAGAATCATTGCCCATTACCTGGGCCTGCTCATCACGACCCTCGGGTTTATTTTGGTGGCGCCTTTAGCCGTGAGTATTCTCTACGGCGAGTGGGCCGTTACCTCCCATTATCTGTTTGGCATCGGGGTTGCCCTTACGCTCGGAGCCCTGCTCAGGCTGGCAAAGATCGAGCCGAGGCGCATGGAGCGCAAGCATGCGATATTCATCACCGGCATGATATGGATACTCGGGGCCGTCATTGCTGCCGTGCCTCTGTATCTCTCGGGGCATTACGCAAACTTTTTGGATGCTATCTTTGAAGGCGTGAGCGGCCTTACCGCAACGGGACTTTCTCTCGCCCAGGATGTCGACCATATGTCGATGGCTGACAACATGTGGCGCTTTACCATGCAGTTCGTTGGCGGGCAGGGCGTGGTGGTTGTGGCGCTTTCTTTGGGGATCTTTACCCGCACCGGCAACGCGCTCTACACTTCAGAAGCGCGCGATGAGTCCGTTGTTCCCAATGTCAAAAAAACGGCGCGGTTCATTTTGCAGTTTTCTTCAGCGGCGGTGATCATCGGCACCATTATTGCCACCGTGATACTTACCACGATTGGCATGGAGCCCTTGAGAGGGTTCTTCCATGCTCTCTGGATCACTATCGGAGCCTATGACACCGGCGGTTTTGCCCCCGTGAGCCTTTCGCTCATTCCCTACCATTCCTGGTCGCTCGAAGTGGTTACCATGCTGCTCATGCTGCTTGGTGCTTTGAGTTTTGCCGTGGTGGCGCAGGTGCATAAGGGCAACTGGCGCGAGCTGGTAAAGGATATTGAGGTGCGCACGCTGGCGCTTTGGACCATTGGTATGGTCGTGGTGTTTGTGTCGGCGTTGTCTGTGGGTAATTTTCTCACGGATTATTCGGGGCTCATGCGCCGCGGGATCTTTACCATTATCAGCGCAACGGCCAATACCGGGTTTCAGGTATTAACCACCGCCCAAATCACCACCCTGCTTCCTTCGGGAGCCTTTCTCCTGCTTGCCATATCCATGGCTATCGGGGGCTCGTCCGCTTCTACGGCCGGAGGTATCAAAGCGTTGCGCGTGGGCTTGATCTTCAAGGGCATCGGGGTGCATATCCGCAGGATTATGCAACCCCGCTCGGCGCAGGTCAACACGTATTACAACCACATCGGTCGCCACCAGCTTGCTCCGGAGCTGCTCTCTTCAGCGCTGATCATTGCCTCGTTGTATGTGGTGAGTTATATCTTTGGAGCGCTGGTGGGCATCGCCTATGGCTACGAAGCGCTGTTTGCCACTTTTGAGTCGATTTCTGCCGCCTCAAACGCCGGACTCTCCAGCGGCATCGTGTGCGCCGGCATGCCGGTACCCCTCGAGATAATCTATATCCTTCAGATGTGGCTCGGCCGCCTTGAGTTCATAACCCTTCTGGCGTTGTTTGCCTCTCTGATTGCCTCGCTGCTTCCCCGGCGCAAGCCGCGGCGCGAGAAACCTAAAAGAGCCGGCAAGTTTTACACGCAAGGCTCTGTGCACACCAAGGGTTTGGTAGTTGTGGCGATTCTCGTAGCGGGCGCTTTGATGCTCGCGCCGCTGAGTACTGCCTTTGCCGATGTGGCTGCTGCCGATCTGGCCGCTACCGATTTGGCCAAAGCAAAACCTGCTGCTGCAAATCTCCCGATTGACGATCCCGCCGCCGTTGATGACGCCTGGAGCGCTCCCAAAGAGGTGTCCATAAGCGAGCTGACCCGCTTGCCTGCGTCTTTGGATCATGCCAGGGTGGTGTTTGAGGGAGAAGTGCTCGGCGACAGAATCAACGGGGGCGAGGACTTTGTGTGGATTACCCTCGGCGACGGCGGAAGCGCCGTGAGCGCTTTGCTGCCCCGTGAGTTTGAGTCGCAGATCCAATACTATGGCGGATACGCACACGAGGGAACACACCTCAGGGTTTTAGGCGAGTTTCAAACTGCCTGTGACCAGCACGACGGAGTGAGCGATGTACACATCACCAACGTGCTTGAGGTCACCGCAGCGGGTGGCGAGCGGGTAAGTTCCGTCAATCCGGTATATCTGGCAGTGGGCCTGGCTCTGATTGCGCTGGCCGCTGCGCTGCTGTACCTCTACAACTATCTCAGCAAAAGGCGACGCTGAGGTGGGGGAGATGCAAGGCCTCGTTGTTTCACTTGACCGGGGTTATCCGCTGGTTCGCACTGAGCGGGGGGAACAACGCGCACAGCACGCCATAGATCTGGTCAAAAACGCAAGCGAAAGAGCTGCGGTAGGCGATATCGTAGAACTCTCCGGGCAATTCGGGCAGGACATGCTCCAGATTACCGCTATTCATCCCCGCAACAGTATTCTGGCACGACGCGAGCTGGTGGAGTCTATCCACGAGGGAGCCGGAAAGATAAAGGAGCAGATACTTGCGGTTAACTTCGACTTTGTCGTGGTAGTGCAGAGTCTGGGCAAAAAGCCGCTGGCTCTTGACTATCTTGAGCGACAACTGGTTTTGGCCCATGAGAGTGGCAGAGAAACCCTGGTGTTGCTTACCAAGGCAGACCTGGCCCTTCACCTGGCCGAGGATGTTGCCGCAGCTCAGGGCGCTGCTCCCAGCAGCAAGGTCTGCTGTCTCACCAAAACGGATGTGGCTGCGCTCCAGGAGCTTGCCGCGCTCTTTTGCCCGGGTCACCTTGGCGTTTTGCTGGGACGCAGTGGTGTGGGCAAGTCCACGCTCGTCAATCTTCTGGCAGGAGAAACCAAGCAAGCGGTGGCAAGCGTACGAGCAAAGGACAGCGCCGGCAGGCACACAACTGTAGCGCGCCGACTCGTAGACCTTCCCGGCGGCGGAGCCGTGATTGACACTCCCGGTATGCGTGCACTGGGGGTTCTGGGCTGCGAGCGGGGACTGGCAAGCACCTTTCCGGAGATAGAGGCCGCCGCGGGGGCGTGTCGTTACCGGGACTGCACGCACACCCACGAGCCGGGCTGTGCCGTTGTTGACGCGGTAGAAGCAGGTAATATTCCGCAAAGGCGCCTGGAGTCGTATCGCCTGCTTGCCGCAGAAGTGCACGACTGATTTCCTCTTTCCTGCGCATTCAGCGAAGCCGCGTTCCCCTGTCATCCTGAGCGCAGCGAAGGATCTTCCCCTGTCGTTCCCGCGACCCCCTCTGTCATTCCCGCGCTACTCCTGTCATTCCCGCGAAGGCGGGAATCCACCCGCTCTCGCTCTGCGCGCTCGCATTCGGCAAAGGCGCGTTCCCCTGTCATTCCGGCGCTACCTCTGTCATTCCCGCGCTACTCCTGTCATTCCCGCGAAGGCGGGAATCCACCCGCTCTCGCTCTGCGCGCTCGGCCAAGCCACAAACCTTGCGTGATACGTTATGATTTCTCTCTGAACAATTTGGCCTCAAGAGGAACAACATGAATGATGCAATAATCGTGGTTATCACGATCCTGTTAATTCTTATCAGCGGCTACTTCGCAATGAGTGAGCTGGCGTTGATCTCTGCCCGACGCGGGATACTCCAACAATACCTTGAAGGCGAAAACCCCGACCGCTCAAAAAAGGCGGCTCGTGCGCTGGAGTTGGCACAGAACTCAGACCGTCTGCTTGCTACCACCCAGGTTGCCATTACCCTGGTGGGTTTTTTGGCCGCGGCGTTTGCTGCCGCTTCTTTTTCGAGCGATCTTTCCGCCTGGCTTGCAAGCTTTGGTCTCAGCTGGCTCGTTGTGGCAGCCCCCGTTCTCTCAATTATCATCACCACCTTAATCGTGAGCTATGTCACGCTGATTCTGGGAGAACTGCTCCCAAAACGCATTGCTTTGTCCAACGCCGAAAACACCGCCATGCGCGTGAGTGGGCCAATCAGGTTTTTTGAGCGATTGCTGTCGCCCGTTGTGACCCTTTTGGCTGCGAGTACTAACCTTTTGGCGCGCCTCCTGCGCATTAAGAAGCACTTGGATACCACGGAGCTTGCAGAAGAGGAAATCAAGATACTCGTAAGCGAGCAGGACAGCCTGCTTGACGAGGAAAAACGCATGATCACCGAAATATTCGACCTGGGAGACACGGTGGTTTTGGAGGTAATGACCCCGCGCGTTGACATGGTGTGCGCAGACAAGCAACAGACAGTGAGCGAAGTTGTCACGCAGATGCGCCAAACCGGCCTGAGCCGCATGCCGGTCATTGAGGACACTCCCGATAAGGTCTTAGGCGTGGTGATGCTCAAAGACCTTTTGGAGCCGGTCATGGAAGGCAGGCTACATGAGCCAGCCTGGCACTCTATGCGCGCTGCTGTTTTTGTGCCCGAGACCAAGAACATACTGCCCTTACTTTCAGAAATGCAAACCACCAAGATGCAGCTTGCCATAGTGGTTGACGAATACGGCGGCACTGCCGGGCTGGTGAGCATCGAGGACATTATCGAAGAGATCGTCGGGGATATCGATGACGAATACGACCCCAGCACAAAGCATTTTGCTCAGCTGGGTGACGATACCTGGATGATTGACGGCAGACTTTCAGTGGCCGAGGCCCTGGCGTTGGGCTTTCCGCTTAACGAAGGTGAAGACTATGAGACGGTGGCCGGCTGGATGATGAACGAATTGGATACTCTGCCTCAAAAAGGCGAGACCCTCAAGGTTGAGAACTATACCTTTACGGTGCAGAGCGTGAGCAAGAATCGTATCGCCATGATTCGCGTGACAAAAGACGAGGACAGTCAACAACCGTGATAGAAATCAGCCGCCTTACAAAAACCTTTAGCGGAGCATCCGAGCTTCATGCACTCCACGATGTGAGCCTCACCATTGATGACGGTGAGATATACGGCATTATCGGAGCCTCGGGGGCCGGCAAGTCAACGTTGGTGCGCTGTATCAATTTGCTTGAGCGTCCTACCCGTGGCAGGATCATCATTGACGGCGTTGACGTAACCGACTACCAGGGCAGGCAGCTCAACGAGTTCAGAAGCAGCATCGGGATGATCTTCCAGGATTTCAGCCTGTTTCAGCAGCGTAGCGTGCTGGGAAACGTCACCTTTCCCCTGGAGCTGCGCCACGACAAAAAAGAACACCGCGAGCAACGAGCGCGCAAACTGCTCAGCATTGTCGGCCTCACCGACAAAGAGTCAAGCTACCCCTCTCAGCTGTCCGGCGGCCAGCAACAGCGCGTTGCCATAGCACGCGCCCTGGCCAACAACCCCAAGATCATGCTCTGCGACGAGGCTACCAGCGCCCTCGATACGCGCACCACGGCGTCGATCCTGAGTCTATTAAAGAGCATTAACAAAGATCTTGGCGTCACCATGATCATCATCACGCACTCACTGTCGGTTGCCAGCAAAATCTGCGACAAGATCGCGGTAATAGATGAGGGCAAAGTGGTGGAGTCAGGCGTAACCAGCGAGGTCTTCTCCTGCCCAAAAAGCCCCATAACCAGGGAGCTCCTCAATAACGACAGCCTCAAGGCGGAGGAGGGTTGATGGAAGCGATTCAGTCATTCTTTAACCAGTACGGCCTGCTTTTGGCCGGAGGAACCTGGGACAGCATCGTGATGACAGGCGTGTCAACGCTCTTTGCCTATGCGCTCGGTATTCCGATTGGCGTGGCCATTGTGCTCACCTCGCCGGTTGGCCTGCGTCCGCATCGCTCCTTTAATGCGGTGCTCGGCTGGATCGTTAACATGGGGCGCTCCATTCCCTTTATCATCCTGTTGGTAGCACTCATTCCCTTTACCCGCTTTGTTGTGGGAACCTCCCTGGGAACCCTGGGGGCCATCGTCCCCTTAACGATTGCCGCCGCTCCCTTTGTGGGGCGTCTGGTTGAGCAGAGCCTGTCCGAGATTGACGGAGGCCTGGTTGAGGCCGCTCAGAGTTTTGGCGCCTCCACGCTGCAGATCGTATTCAAGGTTTTTCTCAAGGAGAGCCTCCCCTCGCTCATCCGGGGAGCGTCCATCACGTTTATCACCCTGTTTGGTTATACCGCCATCGCCGGCATGATCGGCGCCGGAGGTCTCGGAGATATTGCCGTCCGCTACGGCTACCATCGCTATCAGGGAGACGTGATGATAGCAGCGGTTGTCATTTGTATTATCCTTGTACAGATCATTCAAAGCATCAGTGATATTTTGTCTCGAAGGATAGACAAAAGAAACTAAAGGAGAGAAGACTATGAAAAGAAGGATCGTTTTGGCTCTAACGCTCGTCCTGTCCTGCCTCTTAATCATTTCGCTGCTAGGGTGCGGCGGTTCTGCAAAAGGTGGCTATAAGATTGCCGTGCCCTCGGACACGACAAACGAGGCGCGCGCCCTCCTGCTCCTTGAAGCCCAGGGGCTCATCAAGTTGCGTGAAGGAGCCGGACTCACCGCAACAAAGAACGACATTGTCGAAAACCCCTACAACATCGAGATCATCGAGGCAGAGGCAGCCGCGCTTCCCCGCACCCTTGAGGACGTAGACTTTGCGGTGATCAACGGAAACTATGCCTTGAGCGCCGGTCTCGACACCGCCACAGCGCTCGCAGGGGAGGACCCCACCTCTGATGCCGCACTTGAATACGGAAACATCATTGCCGTGCGCGCCGAGGATGCAAACGCTGAGAAGACACGCGTTTTGGTAGAGGTTTTGCAGAGCGCAGAAGTGCAGAAGTTCATTCAGGAAAACTATAACGGTGCGGTAATCCCGGTGAGCGATCCCGTTACCTTTAGCGGCACTGCAACACCAGCGGCCAACAAGGTCATCAAGGTTGGTGCGTCACCTGCTCCCCATGCCGAGATCCTTGCCTTTGCAAAGTCATTGATCGAGGCAAGGGGCTTTACGCTTGAGGTCATCGAGTTCACCGATTACGTGCAGCCCAACGTTGCGCTTACCGAAGGCGCTTTGGATGCCAACTACTTTCAGCATGTACCCTATCTCGACGACTACAACAAAGAAAACAACACCACAATCATCCCCGCCGGAAAAATCCACTTTGAACCGCTGTGCATTTATCCGGGCAGGCTTGCAAGCTTAAGCGACATCAAATAGCAGGTAGGATTCTGGCGGCAAAAAGCAGTTAATAACCCGGGCGGCCTTGTGCCGCCCGAAATGCTCCGGGAGCGCTGATTAATTGCCCTCATAAGCCCTTCCATAAAAAATTTTGACGTTTCTGCTTAAAAATCGCCAAAAGGCGAGGTCTCTGGCACAATAGCAATATATCTATTGACTATGGATTTCTTGAATCGCAGGTCAAAAAATTGCTTATGATATAAGCAATTTAATAAAGAATGGCAAAACCTCGCCTTTTGGCCTTTTTGCAGCAAAAATTGCCGTTTTTATTATTGAGAGCTGGTTTGC
>JAISPK010000124.1 GCA_031274985.1 Coriobacteriales bacterium
GGGTCGTGGCCATTCTCTGTGGGCTGAGCAGCGAAAACCTGCTTTCAGCTCTGCGGCAGGTTGCCAGGATAGGAGCCAGCAGCGGCGAGAGCATAATCTACGGCATGCAGCTGGCACTTGAAGACATATCGGCAAACTCGCATATGAGCCAAAAACGGGAGGTGCAATTTGTATAACCTGACAATGGTCAAGCCAAATCTCTATTCAGATTCTGTGAGCCTTATGCGCTTGTCTAACGACGTTGCTGCACTTGAAGGCATACAGGACGTTCTCGTGGGCATGGCAACCGACCTCAACAGGGAGCTGCTGGCAAACATGGGCGCGACAACCGCTGAAACCGAGGCCGCAACTCCCAACGATTTGCTTATCGCGGTTATTGCCGTAAGCGAAGCAGCGGCAAACAACGCTTTAGCAGCCATCGAAGAGGGCATGAAAAAGAAAAAGGCCGCTCGAGAAGAAACCGGCAACCAGGTCTTTGAGCTTATCGACGAGGTCGCGGAGCTGGACGAGGGCTTTAACATCGCCGTTATCTCAGCGCCGGGAACCTATGCTGCGCACGAGTGCCTCACTGCGCTTTCCAAGGGTATCCACGTGTTTTTATTCAGCGATAACGTTTCGATTGAAGAAGAGGTCAGGCTCAAAGAGCTGGCCAACTCAAAAGGACTTCTAATGATGGGACCGGACTGCGGCACCGCCATCATTAACGGGACAGCACTTGGCTTTGCCAATGTGGTGCGTTTGGGCGATGTTGGAATTGTTGCCGCTTCAGGCACCGGCCTGCAGCAGGTAACGCAGCTCATTGACGCAATGGGTGGGGGAATCACTCAGGCAATAGGAGTAGGGGGCCGCGACCTCTCCTCGAAGGGCGGCGGGCGCACTATGCTCGCTGCCCTGGACGCCTTGCGTTGCGACGAGGCAACGCGGGTGATTGTGCTGCTCTCAAAACCTCCGGCGCCGGAGGTAGCCACCAAGGTGCTGGAGGCAGCCAAAAACATCGACAAACCGGTGGTGCTCTGCCTGCTCGGGCGAGAGCTCGAGGCCGACCTGGGCAGCATCGAACTGGCAGGCAATCTGGAAGCCACAGCAGCGGCGGCAGTGCGCCTGGCAACGGGAAGCTCCCCGGTGCTCTCAGATCCCTATTACAGCGAGGCCCCTCTGGCCGCAGCGCTGGACGCACTCAGCACCGAACAGCGCTATGTCCGGGGCATTTTCTGCGGCGGCACCGTCTGCGACGAGGCTATGGTCTACTTTCGCAGCCAGGGCCTGCCTATTACGAGTAACATTCCGCTCTCAGATGACGAGCGTCTGGCAAACGTGCACACGAGCGCGGGCAATACCTTTATCGACATGGGCGACGATTACTTTACCAGCGGCAAGCCGCATCCCATGATAGACCCGTCGCTGCGCAACAAACGCATCGTGCATGACGCGCTGTTGGACGACACGGCGGTGATGCTCATAGATGTAGAGCTCGGCTACGGCTCACATCACGACCCTGCCGGGGTTTTGGTAGAGGCCGTGCACGAGGCCAACGCCCGTTTGAGCGTTGAGGGCCGCAGCGTGCTGTGGATCGCTTCGGTTATTGGCACGGCGGGCGACCCCCAGGGCTTTGATGCCCAGTGCAACAAACTGCTGGCTGCCAACATGATCGTAACCGTGAGCAATATCCGCGCCGCCCGTCTGGCTGCACGCGCCATTGCAGATGTGGCCACGCGAGCCCTTGCAAACCCGGAGGGGAGGCAGCCATGATACGCGACTTATTTGGAGCCGACATCAAGGCCATCAATCTGGGCAGCAAGGATTTTTACGACGACCTGGTAAGCCAGGGCATCGACGCCATCAACCTCGAATGGAAGCCCGCCGCCCGGGGCAACAAGCACCTGTTAGAGGCGGTGGATGCCCTCACCAACGATGCGGTTGAAGCAGCCAACGCCGAGGCACTTGAGCGCATCAACGCAGCCCAGCCCTTTTTGGTGGGAGTCGGCAGGGCCTTAGACACGCTGCCCGGTATGACCGAAGATACCATTTTGCACGCCGGCCCACCCATAACCTGGGAGCGCATGTGCGGCCCGCTGCGAGGCGCCATCATCGGTGGTCTCCTGTTTGAGGGCCGCGCCACAACGCCCGAGGAGGCTGAGGCGCTTGCCGCCAGCGGCACGTTGAACTTTAGCCCCTGCCACGAGCACGATGCCGTGGGCCCCATGGCCGGAGTCATCACGCCTTCGATGCCGGTGTTTATCCTGGAAAACAGGAACGGCTCCAACCGTTCCTATGCAACCATGAACGAGGGACTCGGCAAGGTGCTGCGTTTCGGTGCCTACAGCGAGGAGGTGTTGGAGCGCCTGCGCTGGATGCGCGATGTTTTGGCACCGGCGGTAAAGCAGGCAATCGAGCTCTCCGGCGGCATCGACATCAAGGCGCTTATCGCACAAGCCCTGCACATGGGCGACGAGGTGCACAACCGCAACAAAGCGGCCACCTCGCTCTTTATCAGGGAGCTTCTGCCGTTTTTGCTCAAAGCTCAACTTGAGCCTGATGAGCGCATTGAGGTCATCGGCTTTATCAATGCCAATGACCACTTTTTTCTCAATCTCTCCATGGCCTGCTCCAAGGCAATGCTCGATGCAGCCAGCGGTGTGGAGAAGAGCACGCTGGTCACCTGCATGTGCCGCAATGGCACGGATTTTGGTATTCGTGTTGCCGGGCTGGGCGATGAGTGGTTCACCGGCCCTGCCGAGGAGGTCAAGGGGCTGCTCTTTCCGGGCTTTACCGACGCCGATAAAAACCCCGACATGGGCGACAGTGCCATAACCGAAACGGTGGGTGTGGGCGGTTTTGCCATGGCGGCGAGCATTGCTATCGTTCAGTTCGTAGGCGGCTCGCCGGCAGACGCTATTCGCTATTCAGAGCGTATGTATGCGATAACCGCCGGCGAGAGCACCACGTTCTCTATCCCGGTGCTCGGTTTTCGTGGCAATCCTACCGGTATAGATGTGCGCAAGGTTGTTGCAAAGGACATCCTGCCGCAGATCAACACCGGCATCGCGCACGTACAAGCCGGCATCGGTCAAGTGGGAGCCGGGCTCGTAAACCCGCCCTGGGAGTGTTTTCAAAGCGCCCTTGAGGCGCTTGCAGATAAATACGGTACCTGATCGGACTGCCGCACCTTGGAATTCGCACCTCTGTCATTCCTGCGTCTTTCTGTCATTCCCTGTCATTCCCGCGAAGGCGGGAATCCAGGGAACCCGCACAGAGGAAGAATGGATTCCCGCCTTCGCGGGAATGACAGAAAGACGCGGGAATGACAGATAGATGCAGAAACGACGGAAAGGAGTGAAAGAGACATGGCTAACTGGAATGATATCAAGATGTACGATTTGTCTATTGACACCGGTATTGGGACGCCGCCCTGGCCCACCTATGAACCGTTGCAGGTGAAGTACTTCAAGCGCCTCAGCCCCAACGGCGCAAACGGCATGCTCATCACCACAACCAATCATGTGGGCACCCATCTGGACGGGCCGCTGCACTTTGATACCGCCGGCCGCGACATTGCCTCCCTGGAGCTCACTAAGCTGTGCCGCCCGGGGGTCGTCGTTGACCTCAGCGACCAGGCGAAGGACTTTGGTATCTATACGCCGGAGGATATCACCGCTCGCTGTAAGGTCAAAGAGGGCGACATCCTCATTATCAACACCGGTTATCACAAGTATGGCTGGACCGAGCCCGAGGCCGATGAGCGCCGTTATATGCTCCGTCACCCCGGCCCGAGCATGGATTTTGTGGACTGGGCGCATGACATGAAGCTGGCTTGGATCGGGGTGGACTGCGGCAGCGCCGACCATCCCATGAACACCAAGATCCGCGACTGGGAGCCCTCTGAAGCCATCAAATGCGACGAACTCTTTCAGGAGCGCTATGGCAAGGCCTTAAACGAGGTGTATCCCTGGCCGCAGGTCTATCAGGCCATGCACATTCAGATGTTCCCGCAACGTTTTGGCGAGATCATCCATGCCGAGTGTCTGGGAGGCCAGATCGATGAGCTCTCAAACCAACGCTGCGTCATCGGGGCATTTCCCTGGAAGTTCAGGGACGGCGAGTCTGCCTTTGCCCGCATCGTAGCGTTTACCGGTTTTGATGTGTAGGTTTCTCAGTTGCCCTGCAACAAGTTAAGGACGACAGAGGAAAAGGTCCTGAAACAAGTCCAGGACGACAGATAGACAGAAAGGACGGAGCTATGCCTGCCTATCTACAGCCCAAGACCCTCGACGAGGCTTTTGAGTATCTCGCGCGGGAGGGCGAAACGAGAATCTTTGCGGGGGGCACCGACCTCATCGTGCTGATGCGCGACGGGGTCATCAGGCCCCACGCCCTGGTGGACGTCAAGGCTCTGCCCGAGTTGCAGGGCATTGAGATTGACAATAACAAGCTGGTGATTGGCGCAGCGGCAACCTGCGGAGACCTGATTGCCTCGAGTTGCGTGAGCGACAGTTGCCTCTTACTCAAACAGGCAGCCCTGACTCTTGCTAACTCACTGCTCAGAAACCGCGCTACGCTGGTGGGCAATCTCTGCAACGCCTCACCGGGCGCCGACATGGCACCGGCCGCTCTGGTGCTACAGGGTGTGCTCACCGCGGTGTCTCCTGAGGGAGCGCGCGAGATTGCCCTCAAAGACTTCTTCGTGGGCGTCAAAAAGCACGTGCTCAAAGCTAACGAGATCGTCACCAAAATCAGCTTTCCCGTAAACAAAGGGCGGGGAATCTACCTCAAAAAGCGCCGCATCCGCGGCCACGATCTGGCCCAGGTCGGCGTTGCCGGCTTTCACGATGAAGACGGCATTTTTCGCCTTGCGCTGGGCGCCGTGGCCATAACACCGCTCTTATTGGACGACTTTGGCTGCCTCAGCGCCAGCGATCTAGCTCTGGAAAAAGCCGACATTGCCAAGGAAGCCGTTGAAGCCGCCAAGCCTATCAGCGACGTGCGCGCCTCCAGCGACTATCGCTTGGCCATGGTCAAACTCTTCACGGAGCGCATCGTTGATGCGCTGGCAATGGGAAGGGAGGTGGAACAATGACAAAGAAACCGATTCACCTTACGGTCAACGGCCAGGAGTACGACACCTTTGTCTCGGAGAATGCCACGCTGCTTATCCTGTTGCGTGAAGAGCTCGGCCTCACCGGCACCAAAGAAGGCTGCGGGGCAGGGGAGTGCGGTGCCTGCACGGTGATCTTTAACGGTAAGCCGGTCAACAGCTGCATGGTTTTGGCCTTGGAGTGCGAAGGCGCGCGCATCCGCACCATCGAAGGTGAGTACGCCAACGGCGAGCTCTCAGATTTGCAAAAGGCCTTTCTTGAGCACAATGCCTTTCAATGCGGCTTTTGCACCCCCGGCATGATCATGAGCGCCCGGGCACTGTTAGAGGCCAACCCCCATCCGAGTCGCAAGGAGATCAAAGACGCGATGGAGGGCAACCTCTGCCGCTGCACCGGCTACGAGAGCATTGTTTGCGCTATTGAATCGGTGGGGGTGAGCAAATCATGAGCGAGCATACAAACGAACAAGCCCGCGCATACGATAGCGAACAAGCCCGCGCATACGATAGCGAGCACGCAAACGAGCACGCAAACGAGCACGCAAATGAGCACCGGGCGCAAGCGCAGGAGTTCCGCTATATCGGCAAGTCCATCAAGCGCAGCGACGGTCCGGACAAGGTCACCGGCACGGCGGTGTATGCGGGCGATATCATCCTCCCCGGCATGCTTCACGCCCGCCTCAAGACCAGTCCCTACGCCCATGCCCGCATCCTCAGCATAAACACGGCGGCTGCCGAGGCGCTGCCCGGCGTGCGCGCGGTGATAACCGGCGAGCACGGTTCGGTCAAAGTGGGCATCTATATGCAGGACAAGAGCGTCATTGCCACCGACACGGTGCGCTATCAAGGCGAGATCGTGGCCGCCGTTGCTGCCGACAGCACGGAGATTGCTGCCCGGGCGGTGGAGCTCATCGAGGTGCAGTACGACCCGCTGCCCGTGCTTAACGACGTGCGCGATGCCGTAAAGCCGGACGCTCTGTTGGTGCACCCTCACCTCGGCACCTATGCCCATACCAAGGGAGTGTTTTTTCCGGAGCCGGGGTCTAACATCGCAAATCATACCCGTATCCGCCGCGGCGATATCGAAGCAGGTTTTGCTCAGGCGGACGTGATCCTCGAGAATACCTTCAGTCAAAACCAGATTTTGCACGTGCCCCTGGAGACGCACGTCACGTTGGTGCAGTGGGGCGCGGGAGACCAGATCAGAATCTGGAGCAGCGGGCAGTCGCCCTTTTCGGTGCGCGACCTCTTTGCCATAGCCTTTGAGATCCCGCGCGCCAACATCGAAGTCAACATCCCCTATGTGGGCGGTGGTTTCGGCGGCAAGGCAGGCATTCATCTGGAGCCGTTGGTTGCCCTGCTTTCCAAGGCCGCCGGCGGCAGGCCGGTAAAGCTCGAGCCCACGCGCGAGGAGGAATGCCAGACCCTACCGTGCCGCCAGGGGCAGTTTGCCCGCATCAAAACCGGCTGCACCAAGGAGGGCAGGATTGTGGCCGAGCAGGTGGAGATTCTCTGGGATGCCGGCGCCTACGCCGACTACGGCGTTAACATCGGTCGCGCTTCGGCTACAAGCGCCTGCGGCCCGTACCATATTCCCAATGTGTGCGTGGATGCCAAGACGGTGTACACCAACCACCTGTTTGGCACCGCGTATCGCGGTTTTGGCCATGCCGAGGTGTTCTTTGCCGTGGAGCGCCAACGCGACTTTTTGGCACGCGAGCTGGGCATGGACCCCACGGAGTTCAGGCTGAGGAACCTGCTCTATCCGGGGGACACCACCATTACCGGCGAACTCATCACGGTAAACACCGGCAGGCCCGACAAGTGCCTTGCCCGGGCCGTAGAGTTGGTAGAGGTGGGCACGCCCTATTCCGATGCCGAGAAGAAGGCGATGGCGGCCACCGGCAAATATCGCGGCAAGGCCGCAGCGGTTTTGCAAAAAGCCCCTGCCATGCCCACCTGGTCGGCGTCGAGCGCGCTGGTGCAGATGAATGAGGACGGAACGGTGCGCATCTCCGTGAGCGGCGTTGATTATGGTCAGGGAACCTATACGATCTTGCGCCAGATTGCCGCCGAGCGCCTTAAGATGCCCATCGAGGACGTGTATATCAACAAGTATATCTGCACGCCGCTTTCGCCCTATGACTGGCAGACCGTTGCCAGCCGCATGACCTCGATCTGCGGCATGGCCGTGATGGAGGCCTGCGACGATCTGATCAAACAGATCGAAGAGATCGGCTCAATTGCGCTGAGGGCTGCCGCTCATGAGGTGGAATTCGACCAGGGCGAGGTGTATGTGCGCCAGAATCCTCACCTGCGCATACCCTACAGCAAGCTTGCCATGGGCTATATCTATGACAACGGCAACGCCATTGGCGGGCCACTCATCGGCCGCGGCAAGGCCATTGCCCAAGGGCTCTCAAACCTGGATCAATTCACCGGACAGGGCAAGGCCGCCCTGGACTGGACCTATGGTTCTCAGGCCGTAGAGGTTGAGGTGGACACGGCAACGGGCAACGTTGAGGTGTTGCAGATGGCCACGGTCATCGACGCCGGCCAGGTGATGAACGAGGAGCTGCTCAAAGGCCAGATAGTGGGCGGTGCTCTGCAGGCCCTGGGCTGCACCTTCTCGGA
>JAISPK010000133.1 GCA_031274985.1 Coriobacteriales bacterium
CGGCCCTCTGATCGGCGTCACCGGCCCCAATACGGGAGTCGGCAACAATATAACGGTATACTTTGTCCTACTGGTAGCAGGTGCCTTGCTCGCACTGAGCGCAGCCCTCTACCTGGCACTGGGCACGAGGAAAAAAGAGGGTATGGCTTCAGATGAGCAAGAGGGCGAGACCTCAGATGAGCAAGAGAGCGCCTCATGACTAAACGCAGGGTAATTGCGGTGCTTGTTTTGGTGGTGGGAGTTGCTGTCATCATCTTTGCGGGAAGCAGGCTCTTTGAAGCACAGCGGCTTTCCCGACAGACCACGCTGGCCTACGAGGCTATCGCCGGGCAGGTCAAACGCGAGGTAGCCTCTGGTGCCCGCGAGAGTGCTCTCGGTATCCCAGCCTTGAGCATAGACTTTGATGCACTCAAGGAGATGAACAAAGACACGGCAGGGTGGTTGTACTGTCCTGGCACCGTGATAGACTATCCCGTCATGTCAGCAACTGACTACAGCTACTACCTCGAGCATCTCGCTGATGGAACATTGAGCATGAACGGTTCGCTCTTCATAGACTACAACAATGCCTCTGACTTCAGCGATCCCCTCACGGTGATCTACGGGCATCACACCTATACCGGCATCATGTTTGGCTCTCTTATGGGCTATAAGACCCAGGAATACTATGACGACCACCCTTATCTGTATCTCTATACCCCCACGGGTAACTATCGCGTAGAGTTGCTCTATGGCTGTGTGATTGGCGCCGGCAAGTGGCGTGACCGCGCCTTTATGTACAGTGATAACGTAGGGTCCTTCCTTGACTACGCAAAACACTACACGACCTTCCAAAGCAACACCGAATACGAACAAGGCATGAGGGTCGTTGCGCTTTCAACCTGTTCGTACGAGTTTGACGGAGCCCGCTACGTGGTGGTGGGCCTTCTCAGACCTGAGGTGTGACAGGGACAGGGGGACGGGGCTGGTTTGCTGACAAAAGGGGACGTACCTTGTGTCTTGTTGGGACAACTGGTTGCCCAACAAGACACAAGGTACGTCCCCTTTTGTCAGCAACATCCCCTTAGTTATCGAGGATGATTCCTTGGAGGATGTCGGTGTCACTTACCAGCAGGCGCTCTTTGCCCAATAACTCAAGCAGAACCTCCAGGATGATAAGCCCGCCCACAATGACGGGAGCACGACCCGGGTGCAGACCCGGCACCTGTCTTCGCTCTTCGAGCGTCAGTGTCGCAAGCTTGCTGATCAGTTCGTCCAATTCAGCGGCACTCAGGTACTTTCCGTGGACCTGATTGCGGTCGTAAACCGTGATGTTGTCACGCATCGTGATGGCAGAGGTTGCGGTGCCGGCTACCGCGATGATCTCAGTTGGCTTGAGAGGCAACGAGGTAACGAAGTCACGGGTCTCATGCGCCACCCAGGCACGCATCTCCTGCAGCTGCTCGCTCCCCGGAGGATCACTGGCGCAGAACATCTCGGTAACGCGCCTGCTGCCGATATCAAAGGAATGAGAGAGCAGATGCTCAGCACTGCCGGTGCCGAGGATAAGCTCGGTAGAGCCGCCTCCCACATCAATACTCATCACGGGCCCTGTAAAGGCGTCAAAACCGCTCAGAGTGCCCTTGAAGGAAAGTTCTGCCTCCCGGCTGCCGCTGATTATCTCCAGCGTAAATCCCTCCTCCTCAAGCGCAGCAAGTATCTCGGGAGCATTGGCAGCATCGCGCATGGCAGAGGTGGCAACTGCCTTGAGCAAAATGGTGTCTCCCCCGCCTGTGGCGCTGAGTTCTGCCTGGCGAGAAGCTATTGCCTCTCTGAATTCTTTGAGAGCAGCGAGAAGTCTTCCGTAGGCAGCATCAGAGATTATCCCGCTTTTGGTGAGACCCTCCCCCAGATCGGTGATGATGGTACGGTAGTCGTAAATATCGACCTTGCCGTTGTTGATCTCCCCTATGATAAGACGTGTGGTTACCGTGCCAATGTCTATGGCCGCCTGTACCATGGAGCGGTTATCCTACGGTGGTAATAAACGGATCAGGGATTGGGTCTGCGACCGTCTCTTGTTCAACGCCAAAGATGAGGTCGCAAAACTCCGTCCACCAGGTTTTGAGCATCGTTCCTGAATTTACCGGTATCGAACCGGGGAGCTGAGTCGACGAATCGAGTACCTCAAGACCGGTGATATTAACCGCCTGCTCGCCCAGGGGCACCCACCCGAATCGCTCCCGCGATCGGTCTGCGATTCCTTCCGGCGTGTTGAGGTAGGCGATTTGCCTGAGGATTTGATCATTGCGCTCTTCTACAGCAGAAAGCTCTTGCAGCAACTGCTCATTGACTCTATAGGCAAGGTAATAATTGCGCAAGGCAGGATAAAGTAAGGCAACACTGATGACGATACAGAGCGCGATTCCTGCGGTGATCATCATTTTTTTTAAGTTGCCGTTTGCTGCATTTTGTCTCGTTTTGGCAACGTCCATCAGTCGGTCAGCCTTACCCTGTCACGGTGCGGGGGCGCTGTTTGAGCAAGCCGTAGCTGCCGTCCTTGCGCCGGTAGATAACATTTACCAACTCTGTTTCTATCTCATTATATACGAAAAAGTCATGCCCCAAAAGGTCAATCTGCAGGAGCGCTTCCTCTTCTGTTAAAGCCTCGAGCTCCATTTCTTTGACGCGCACTATGTGCCCGTAATTATCAAAGTCAACGGCATGCTCCCCTTCTTGTGGCAGCATCTCGTCCGGGGCAAAACTCTCTCCGAGCTTTTTGCCACCATGACGTCGGTCAACAACCTTGGTCTTATACTTGCGTAATTGCCGCGCTGTTTTGGCCGCTGCCACATCGATGGCGGCATACATATCTTCTTCGGCCTCTTCGGTACGGATAATGTGTCCCTTGGTAACGAGAGTGACTTCAGCCACGGCAGGTTTGGGGTTAGCGGGGTTTTTTTCTTTGCGCAAGACAACTTCTACGTTCATCGGAGAAATACTGAACACCTTCAGTGAATTGCCGATCTTTTCTTCTACATAAGACCTGAGCGCATCGCTAACGGTCATTTTTCGGCCAGTGACTATGATCTGCATGGGATGCCCCTCTCTCGAAATGGATAGATATTGTAAGGATACCGCAAATTGTCGTGCGTGTGTTTCGTCAGACTATATGTCCGAGAAAGTCTTTTGTTCTATTGTTCTGTGGATGGTCAAAAACCGCCTCGGGTGTTCCCTGTTCCACGATGACTCCTTCGTCCATAAACACCGCTCTATCGGCAACGTCACGGGCAAATCCCATCTCGTGGGTCACCACGATCATGGTCATGCCGCCCTGTGCCAGCTCGCGCATAACGTCCAAAACGCCGCGCACCAATTCGGGGTCGAGGGCGCTGGTGGCCTCGTCAAAGAGCATGACGTGGGGATCCATGGCCAGAGCCCGGGCAATTGCCACGCGTTGTTGCTGACCGCCGGAGAGTTGTGCCGGCATGTAGTCAGCCCGGTCGGAGAGACCGACTCTTTCGAGCAACTCCAAGGCAACCTGTTCTGCCTCGTCATTGGAGCGCTTGAGCACCTTTCTTTGCGCCAGCATGATGTTGCGCTTGGCGCTCAGGTGCGGAAAGAGATTAAAGGACTGAAATACCATGCCTATGTGCTCGCGCACCTTGTTGACATTGGCCTGATGGCTGGTGATGCAGGTTTCTTCAAACCATATCTCGCCGCCACTGGGCTTCTCCAGCAAATTGACACACCTGAGAAGCGTTGACTTACCCGAGCCGGAGGGGCCGAGGATGGTCACCACCTCTCCCTTGTGTACCTCAAGATCAACGCCCTTGAGCACTTCCAGCGAACCAAAGGATTTATGGAGATTGATGAGACGAACTACCGGCTGGGCCGTTATGTAGTGAGAAGCAGTCATCGTATCACCTCAAATCCTTGTTCTTGGGGCCGCTCGCCGTGCTGTTTGCCGGGCCGCGCGCCGTGCTGTTTGCCGTGCTGTTCTCGCCCGGGACCAAGGAGCCTGAGTCACCAATCGCAGCTTCAAGAGTCTCCCTGGCACCCATGTCGCCAAAGAACCTGCGCTTCTTCTTTTTTGAGGTGAGTACCTCGCCGTGGCCTTCGGCAGCGGCAAGTTTTTTCTCAAACTCGGCGATGATCTTGGTAAGCGGTAAGGTCACCAAGAGGTAGTAACAGGCAGACACGATATACGGGGTCATATTGCCGGTTGACGCTACCATGGATTTGGCAAACATCATCTGCTCCATAACGCCCACGGCAGCGAGCAGTGAGGTGTCTTTGTACAGTAGAATGAACTCGCTCGTGGCAGTGGGTATGACCCTGCGCACCGTCTGCGGAAGGATGACGGAAAACATCGTTTGCATGGGGTTCATGCCCAGTGATGCAGAGGCTTCAAACTGGCCTTTGTGAATCGACTGGATACCGGCGCGGAAGATTTCCGCGAGATACGCGCTGGAATTCATGGCAAGTACCAATACACCCAGCACATAGGAATCGAGTTTCACCCCCAGGAAGGGCAGCCCGAAGAAGGCGATGTATATCTGCAAAAAGAGCGGCGTTCCCCTGATCACATTGACGTAGATAGCGGCAAAGAAGCGCACGACCCTGAATTTGGCCATGCGCAAAAACGATACGGCAAGGCCGATTGGTATAGCCAGGGGAAACCCGAACAGCACCAGGCCAAGCGAACGGAGCCAGCCCTTAAACAGGGTGGGTACCGAAGATACAATCAGCTGAGGATTGAGGAAGATCTTAAGAAAGAGCACTGAGTTCCACGACTCAACCCAGGGTTGTTGGTCGAGCCAGTGCTGTATCTTCTGAACCGTGGTAAAGCTGATTACCGAGATGGCAGGAGACTCATCGAGGGTTATATCGGTGCCGGTGCCGTCAATATAGGTGCCGGTGATAGTGTACTCGCCGGTCTCTTCGGGCAGCGCTACATACGACATCTCAACGCGAATCAGGAGTCCGGAACCAACGGGGTTGTCAAACACGATATTCGTCTGCTCGCTGGTGATGGTATTGGTCTGGGGCACCTCGAGTCTCGTTGAGCCCTCGAGCACCGTTACCCGATTGGCCGCGCCCTCTCCCAGTGCGGTACCCTCAGGAAATACGAGGGTGATCTCTTTGACTTCTTCGTCGTTGCCCACGGTGGCTTCCCACGTAATGCGTGTGGGAATGCCTCCGATTATCTGGCTGCTCCCCGACTGATTGGGCTTTGCGGTGGTCTTTTCTACGGTGAGACCCTGTGCCTGCGGCTGAGGAACCACAAAAGTCACTACAAGCGACAGCACCGCAACCATAGCCAAAAAGGTACGCAAGGCAGGGAGTACGGTGCTGTATTTTTTAAGTCTCTGCAACAATAGCTTCAAGCCGGTTAGTAACAATCGATGGACAGTTCTCTTACCTTATGCTCCCAGGCTCGGCGGGGTCAGTTCAGGGAAGTACTTGAGGAAGATCTTGTCAAAGGTGCCGTTCTTTTTGATGGTGACCATTGCCTTGTTGATGGCATCCAGCAGCTCCGGGTTATCCTTGGACACCGAGATGCCGTATTGCTCGCCGGTGGGGATAGACTCAACGATTTGAGAATCCGTGTAGAGTTTTGCCACATATTCGGCAGCGACGGGCTCATCGAAGAAGGCGCCCTGGATGTCGCCTGCGTTGAGGGCAGCCATCAGCTCAGAAGCCTGATTGTACTCTTTGAGCACGGTGCCGGCATTGGTGAGGTTTTCTCTGACCCAGTCAGCACCCGTGGTGCCGCTCTGCGCGCCTACGGTGAGGCCGTTAAAGTCCATCGCCTTGGTGTAGGGTGCGGTTTTCATGGCTACCACAGCCTGATTGGAGTCAAAGTAAGGCGTGGTGAAGTTAACGAGTTGCTTGCGCTCGTCGTTGATGGTAAAGGATGATACGCCCACGTCCATCTTGGTACCTGATGCAACTGATGCCAGGATCGTGTCGAAGTTCTGTGGGGCCAGGTATTCTACCGTGAGTCCAATCTCGTCGCCTATCGCATTTAAGAGTTCAAACTCATAGCCGGCAGGCTGGTCGCCATCCAACTCGATGAAGGGCGGATAGTCACAGTCAGAGCCAACCGTGAGAACTCCTGCGGTGATGGTCTTTACGGGCGCGTCGCCGTTGTCTGAGTTGTTGCCATTGCCCCCGTTATTGCCATTGCAGCCTACCAAAACGAGACTCATTGCCAGGATCAGGGCGGTTATCAGGCTTAACACTTTACTTCTTTGGGACATATTTCCTCCTATAGACATGTTTACTCCCATCTTTAATAACACGTTAGTACTATACGGTAATACGGCCCTTGTGTGTTGCATAAAAGGGCCGTATTTGGGTGAATTTCTGTATATTGCTGAGCATTCGAGGTTTTTGCCTCAATACGCCATGCCGCCGGGGCCCATCAGGCGTTGGAAGGATCAGGAAGATCCTCGCCCGTGTCGATCTGTGTGCCGTTTGTAGAAGGTGCTCCGGAGGAGTTGGCTTCCTGGGATGTGATTGCCGTGCTGCCCATGAGAACCGACGCGGATACCTGTCCAAACCATTTGGAGAGCACAGTCTTTAGAACACCGTTGTCGCGGATGCTGCGAAGCGCTCCGGTGAGAGTATCGGCCAACTGGGTGTTATCCGTTGGCACGACCATGCAGATTCCGATGGGGGTGCCCATGATCTTTACACATGAAACACTGTTGTACTCCAGGGCGAGGTAGGAGCCCATCACGGCGTCTGCCGCTGCATAGGAAACCTCTCCGTTTTGCAATGCCGTAAAGGCTGCATCCAGATTCTGGCGCTGATCGGCCGTGCCTGCTCCGATAAGTTCTTCAAGACTCCAGGAAGAGAGCGAGTCCTTCTGGGCGGCTATCTTGGTACCGGCCAGGCTGGAAAGCTCCACATTGGGCAGTTTGTCCGACTTGACCACGGCAAAGAGCGCCGGGCCGCTGAGGATATACGGGCCAACCTGCGTGCCTTTTACCGTAGAACTGGTGGTTTGCTCGACGTCCATGATCCCATCTATGGCCTTTGAGGAAAACAGCTCTTCGGCACTCATGCCCGCTACGTCAACCAACTGCAGCTTGAGGCCAAGCTGCTCGGCAAGCGCGGCAGCGATATCCACATCAATGCCCACCAGGTTCTCGGCCTGGCGCGATTTGTCTTTGGGGTATCCCGCATAGGGAACCTTGGTGGAATCAACACCAACCCTCAGCACGCCATCGACTCCAATGGTGGGACTGGCAATGGTGGGGGTTTGTGCGAGTTCCTTGCTGCCGGTGATTCCGGCGCATCCGCTCATGACTAAGAGGGAAAGAGCCATTAAGAACGCCAACGCGTAATTGATGATCTTATTGACTCGTTTCACTTGGTTCATACCTTCTCCTTTTGTTACTACTACCCTGATAGATAAAGCCCCTCGGCTGACCTGGTCTTTGTCCCCACACTCGCATACCGGAGCGTTTGCCTGATACGATCTCACTACTTGCTCTCTCGCCCGGGAGGCTTGTGCCTCAATCACCGGACGGTACGTCTTACACCTAAGCCGCGCCCTGCTCACAACACCAAAGTGCTGCTTACGTGGATCCTTTTGGCCGCGGCTGCCATGGACTAAGAATGATCTTGTGCGAATCATTCCGCAACCACAGACCCGAGGGGTCTCTATTTTATCAGATATCACCATGCTCTCGCGATACTTACTGCCCTCACTTCTGCCGCGCCACTCTCGCTGAGGAGTGCTGCGGCCGCATCGAGGGTGGATCCGGTGGTAAATACGTCGTCGAGGAGCAGTATATGCGCAGGCAGAGAGCCTGCTTGTGCTTTGAGAGAAAAGCTTTTTTTGAGGTTTTCTTTGCGCTGAGCGCGATTGAGCCCTCGTTGATCGCGGCAGACCTGCTTGTTGAGAAGGCTCGTTGCGCTCAGCTGCGTGAGATTGGCCACCTCGAGGGCTATCCGTTGCATATGGTCAAATCCGCGTCGGCGCAGCGCTTTGCGGTCGGCAGGAATCCAGGTGAGCGTATCTGCCCAGGTCAGCCACGAGAGGGGCAGGGCGCTGATAATCAATTCTGCCAGAATGCTCGCGAGGCGGTGTTCGTTGTTGTCCTTATAAAGCACGATAAGCCGTCCGGAGATCTCATCGAGTGTCAAAGCGCTGATGGCGAGGGCAAATGAGAACTCCTGCTTGCCGGTTCTGTCATAGCATTCGGTGCAGATCAAAAACCCGTACGGTGCTCCGCAGTGCGGACAGGCAGCGTCTTGCTCTGTTAAGCTAAGGCTGTCTCTGCAGGTATCGCAAAGCAACTCCCCCGGACGTTCACAACCGGCACAGCGGGTTGGCCAGACGAGCTCCAGAGCTGCGTCCACGAGACGGGTCTTTGTTGCGCTGGTTGTTTGCTTGCTTTGCATACTTGCATACTAGCATATATTCTGGGAAAAGGGGCAGGGGATTTTCCTTGCTGACAGCTTGCGCCGATAGCCTGCGCCGTCGGCCTGCGCCGTTAGCCTGCGCATCGTGCAGCGAAACAGGGGCCGGACCTCTTGTATTAAAGTCGTGCGATTACCGCGTCGGCGTATTCCTGAGTTCCCACACTGCCATCGGTTGATCCGGTGTTGATACGCTTGATATCGTAAGTTACCGCGGTACCCTCAGCCAGAACCTGCCGTACTGCCTCCAAAATGCGCTCGGCAGCCTCGGGCTCCTGCAGATGACGGAGCATCAGTACAGCCGTGAGAAGCTCAGCCGTGGGGTTTGCTACATTGAGGCCGGCGTATTTAGGCGCAGAGCCATGCACCGGTTCAAACACCGCGCACTCTGTGCCGATATTGGCGCCGGGCGCGATGCCCAGGCCCCCTACCATTCCCGCGCACAGATCGCTGACAATGTCCCCGTACAGGTTGGGGAGCACCAGCACATCAAAGTCCTCCGGTCGCATGACCAGGCCCATACAGCAAGCGTCAACGATGCGGTCCTCAAACTCCAGCCTTCCTTCGTATTGCTCAGCAACCTCGCGCGCCACCTTGAGATACAGGCCGTCGGAGTATTTGAGGATGTTTGCCTTGTGCACCGCCGTGACTTTTTTTCGATCGTTTGCCAGTGCGTATTCGCAGGCCCAGGTAACAATGCGCTTTGAAGCACTTACCGAGATGGGCTTGAGGGAGATCCCGGAATCCTTGCGTATTGAGCCCGCGCCGCTCTTCTCGCAGAACTCAATGAGCTCTTGCGCTTGCGCGCTTCCTTCTTCAAACTCCACGCCAGCGTAGAGGTCTTCGGTGTTCTCGCGCACAATGACCAGGTCGATATCCTGGTAGCGTGCCCCGGTTCCGGGAAGAGAGAACGCCGGACGCAGATTGACGAAAAGGTCCAATTCTTTGCGCAGCTGCACATTAACCGAGCGAAAACCCGAACCCACCGGCGTGGTGACCGGGCCCTTTATGGCAACCTTATTCTTTTTGATGGAGTCCAGGGTTTCCTGAGGGAGCGGCGTGCCTCCCTGTTCCATAAGATGGGCGCCCGCTTCGGCAATCTCCCAGGCAATATCCACTCCCGTGGCTTCTACCACTCTTTGCATGGCCGAGGTGATCTCAGGGCCAATGCCGTCCCCCGGTATTAACGTTACCGTGTGTTTACTCATTTTTTCTCACAGACTTCTACGATTTGAGCAGCAAGGCGGCCGATGACGCCGAGGTAATTATTGGCATCGAAGTCCATGCGCGCACGCAGACTGCTCTTGATCTCTTTTCCGATGTTACCCGAAGCAAAATACTCCACCGATGCCAGCATGTCCACGAATTCCGGGTCGCCGTGATACACCTGTATTCCCTCATCAATGAGCGACCAGACCTGGGAAGCGCGCGCGGTGTCCAGGGCACCAAACGCACAGAGAAACCTAAACGCCGCCAGGTGCGCCAGGCCGCTCTCCTCGTCAAAGAGCGAGGTTTCGGCACCTTCCACAACCTCTTCCATGCCCGGCGGATCAAGCGGAGCAATAAAGGCCAGGGTTTCAAGGCACTCCCAGCGAGTCTGGGCTTCCGGGCGGTGCAAGCCATCGGTTATCGAAGGAACATGCTTCAGGAGTATTTTGGGCTCTTGGGACGCCACCTCCTTGATGGCTGCGGCCGAGAACTGTCGGATGCGTCGTTGGTCGGAAGAGAGGTTATCTACCAGGGCAGCAAGGATTTCCGGATCCTCGATAGCCTGAGCGGCTACCTGCGAACGGTCCTCCGCACTATTAAAACTGATCTGTTTTTCACTGCCCATGTAGTTTTTTCTCCGAGTTGTGTATTTGTATTACAGGAATCGGCGCCGCATCGTGCGTGCTTTGAGTCCCAAATGGTGGGCGTTACTGGGTTTGAACCAGTGACCTCTTCCGTGTGAAGGAAGCGCGCTCCCGCTGCGCCAAACGCCCACGTCTTTCTTATTTTATCAAATTTATGCGCACTCGTCTTTTTGACGCAGGCAAACAAACGGGCAAACAAACGAAAGGGGCCGCCTAGAGCACTATATTGACCAGTTTGCCTTTTACCACGATGACTTTCTTGGGCTCAACACCTTGCGACAACTCAGCAACAGCGCCACAGGCCTCTGTTTTGATGTCCGCTTCGGTAGCATCGAGCGCTACGGTTATTCTCGCTTTGACCTTGCCGTTTACCTGCACAGCAAGCTCGATCATATCGGCAAGTGCCTGGGCGGGGTCAAACTCGGGCCAGGGCTGACGGTGTACGCTCCCCTGCTCGCTGCGTCCCAGCACCTTGCACCAGAGTTCTTCGGCAAAATGCGGTGCCATGGGCGCTATCAACAAGGCCAAGGCTTCTGCTGCACGGGTACAAAGCTGCTCGTCCCTGAGTTCTCGCGCAATCTTCAGGTAGGAAGAGACGGTATTCGTCAGCTCCATGATGGCGGCTATAGCAGTATTAAAGTTAAAGCGCTCCACATCGTCTTTGACTTTTCCGATGACGCGGTGGATTTCGCGATTGAGCTCTTTGCTGCGCTCAGCGGCGGCGGCAGGGGTGATACTCTCGTCATAAATCGACAGGACGTTGTTTTCCGCATCAACCACGCGCTCGCCCAGGAGGTCATGGACGCTGCGCCATATGCGGTTCAAAAAGCGCCAGATGCCGTCCAGGCCTTCCTGGCTCCATTCCAGGTCTTTGTCGGGCGGAGCCATGAAGAGTATGTATACGCGAAGGGTGTCGGCGCCATAGCGACCAACGATGCTCTCCGGAGCAACCACGTTGCCCTTGGACTTGCTCATGACTTCGCCGTTGAGCTTGACCATTCCCTGGGTAAGCAGGTTCTTGAAGGGTTCGCCGTGCTGCAGGAGGTCCGGGGCGCCCTTGCCGCCTAAGAGCCCGGCATCTCGCAGACCCTTGGTAAAGAATCGCGAGTAAAGCAGGTGCAAAATGGCATGCTCGATGCCGCCGATATACTGGTCAGCGGGTAGCCACGTGTCTACTGTCTGCGGATCAAAGGGCAGGGTGCGGTTCAAGGGGTCGGTATAGCGCAAATAGTACCAGCTTGAGCAGGTAAAGGTGTCCATGGTGTCCGTCTCGCGATGTGCCGGCCTCGCGCACACCGGACAGGCAACCTCGTAGAACTCTTTGTTGTCAGCGAGCTTTTGCCCGGCGGTCACGTCGATATCCAGCGGTAGGATCACCGGAAGGTCCTCGTAGGGCACCGGCACAATGCCGCAGGCGTCGCAGTGGATCGCCGGGATGGGGTTGCCCCAGTAACGCTGGCGGCTGATCAACCAGTCACGTAAGCGGTAATTGATAGAAGGCTCTCCCAGATTGCGGGCGGCCAGCCAGTCGATGACCGCAGCGCTGCCCGGGCTGTCCTTGCCGCCGGCAAGTCCGGTGAACTCACCGCTTTGCACCATGATGCCCGCCCCGGCATAAGCCTCGGTCCAGGGCACCTCGTTCACAGTGCGCTCTTGCACATTTGCAAGCTCAGGATAGAGCGCGTCGTCCTTGGCTACAACCACCGGCGGGATAGGCAGCCCGTACTTGCGGGCAAACTCAAAGTCCCGTTGGTCTCCGGAGGGAACAGCCATAACCGCCCCGGTGCCGTAATCCATCAACACATAATCGCAAACCCAGACGGGCACCTTTTCATTGTTGATAGGGTTGACAACAAAGCGGCCGGTAAAAGCACCGCTCTTTTCGCGCTCGGCCTTTTCGCGTTCGATGGTTGTTTCGTTTTCCACCGCAGCGCGAACCGCCTTAACGCCTGCCTCGTATTGCGTGCCCGCAGTGAGCTGGTGAGCCAGGGGGTGTTCGGGGGCAAGGAGAAAGAAGCTGCACCCAAAGAGGGTGTCGGGGCGCGTGGTAAAGACCGTGATGGTCTCCTCCGTTGGCTCTCCGTTTTCGTCGCAGAGGGTAAAGACCACGTCTGCGCCCACACTCCTGCCTATCCAGTTAGCCTGCATCTGCTTGACGCGTTCGGGCCAGCCGGAAAGCTCGTCCAGGTCGTCGAGGAGCTCATCAGCGTAGTTGGTTATCTTGAAGAACCACTGCTCCAACTCGCGCTTTTCTACCTTGGTCTTACAGCGCCAGCAGTGTCCTTCGCCCAGAACCTGCTCGTTTGCCAGAACCGTGCTGCAACTCGGACACCAGTTTACCGGGGATGATCTGCGCTCTACGAGACCCATCTCCCAGAATTTGAGAAATATCCACTGACCCCAGTGGTAATACTCCGGGTCGGAAGTGATGACGACCCTCGACCAATCGTAAGAAAAGCCCATTCTCTTGAGCGAGGTGCGTTGGCGTTCGATGTTCGTATAGGTCCAGGTGGCCGGAGAGGAGTTTTGCTGTATTGCAGCGTTTTCTGCCGGCATGCCGAAGGAGTCCCACCCGATGGGATGCAACACGTTAAAGCCCTGCATGCGCTTATATCTGCTGATAACATCGCCGATAGTGTAGTTGCGAACATGGCCCATATGCACATCGCCACTGGGATAAGGAAACATCTCCAGCACATAGAAGGGAGGCTTCTCGTCGCTTTCGGTCATGCGGTTTGCATCGGTTGTCTCCCAGACTTCCTGCCAGTGTTCCTCAATAGCAAGAGGATCATATTGCTGCATCGGGTACTCCTAAGTAATGTGATTTAAATGAGCAGTAAAACTTTCACGTCTGAGGGCACTCTTTCTCTGTCGTTCTGAGGGCTTTTGCCCGAAGAATCTTGCCGCGAAGCGGTATTGCTACCAAAACAGATCCTTCGCCTCCGGCTCAGGATGACAGAGGGTGTGACTAGTTACGCAAAAAACACAGTATAGCAAAGACGTGTACTGTCCTCTTGTCACGCAGGTGCTATTCCGATACAGTTACCCGTGCACCTTTTTGAGCGGCAGTAGTTCAATTGGTAGAGCATCAGCCTTCCAAGCTGATTGTTGCGGGTTCGAGTCCCGTCTGCCGCTCCAGTACACCCCAGGTGGCCTTTCGGCCATCTGGGGTGTACTAGTTTTCAGGCGGGACTCGAACCCGAGAGGGGTTCAGCCGTTAAGGCGGCGCGCCAGTGGCGCGCCGCCAGGCTGAACGTCCGAGCGAGCGAAGCGAGAGAGGACCACGTGGATTTGGCAAAGCCAAATACACGCGAGTCCCGTCTGCCGCTCCAGTTTTTCTTTTTTCACTGCAAAACGAGCTGCATAGAGCATCGGCATCTTATGCCTTCTCTACTCACGCCTTCTTGCACGAAATATCAGCTTTAATGTACGGGAATCGTCGCTGTGTACGATTTTCAGCTTATTAATTGCATTTTTGCCCGCTTCACGGGAGATTTGAGGTCAAAAAGGCCCAATAATCGTACACAGCGACGTTTCTCGTACACAATATGATATATTTGCTGCATGGAATGGGTTTTGTCACATGAATCTGCTCTTGAGTTTTGGCGTGTTGCCGAAGCCAGACACTCGCTGTCCGGAAAAGTAAGTAGAGCAAAGAGCTTGCCGGTGCGTCCTTTCGATTTGAGTGGCGTGCACAGAGAGAATCCTTTGGGACTGACCCTGCCCTTTCATATACTTGTTGGCAGTGGTAATGTTCGCAGGACTTCAGAATCCCTGCGTTTCCACGTATGCTCCAGGGAGTATCCAGGTGGAAGTTTCATGGAATATCCCTCGGGTTTGGTGGTCAGCTCTCCAGAACTGTGTTTTCTCCAGATAGCCTCTTTATTATCACTGGAGGAACTGATAATGCTTGGCTTTGAGCTTTGTGGGTCTTACCGCATTGGCAACAGAAAAGAACCGTCTAAAGGTTTCAGGGAAGACTCGCCTTTGACCAGCGTTGCAAAACTTAAAGGCTATCTTATAAGAGCACCCAGAATAAAGGGGAAGGTTTTGGCGTGCCAGGCTCTGCAGTTCATTGCTAACCATTCAGCCTCGCCTCGAGAGACCGTCCTTGCGATGCTGCTGACCTTACCCTACAGACTTGGCGGATATGGATTTCCCATGCCTGTGCTTAACCTGACTATCGATGTGCCTATAAGCGGCAAGAAGACTTCCCCTGTGAAAGAGCGGAGATGCGATCTTTTCTGGCAAAAGGAGCAGGTGGCTGTCGAGTATGACAGCAACGCCTTTCATGCAAATGAGGACAGGATTGCAGAAGACGCGATCCGAAGAAATGCACTGATTGCTGCCGGGATCACAGTAATCGTCGCATCCAATAAACACATCAAAGATGCCAGAGAGTTGCGGGTTCTTGCGGGACTCCTGGAAAAGCTGCTCAAAAAACGCCTGAGTATCAGGGACAAGAAGTTTATTGCTCGGCAAAGAACACTTCGCGCGAGTATCCTGTTAAAAGCGCCTCTTGAAGAATAAACGGCTATCTAATGGGTGGAAAGCGTTAATAAGCAATGCTTTCAGTCCAAGCCTGCCTGTCAGGGGGACGTCCCCTTTGGTCCTGCTCCATCCCCCGGACAGACAGGTCATCCGTTGCTTCGGAAGCCTATAAAAGTTATTCTTTTCATTGGTGAAATATGTGTTAGATTACAACAGTGAGGGACTATTAATCCGACACTGCCTTCTGGAAGGAAAAGAGATGAAAATGAGTTGGGAGAAGTTCCTGGCAGTCGCTTTAGCGTTGGCAATCCTGCCGTTGACACTGGGTGGGGCGATACCGATGCCGTCTGGCACGACAACCCAAGCGGAATATATCTCAGAAGCAAGCGGTGAAGCACTCGGTTTGCTCAGCGACTCGGACGATCCGGTAGCGCCGGGCGTTACGGAAGAGCCCGAAGCGCTTGACCCACTGGAAGGCGATGCGAAAGACCTTGCGCCGCTGGGGACCACCGATGACCTTGTACCACTGGGAGACCTTGTCCCAACTTCATGGACTGATGTCCAGAGCCTTGTCACCGCCGCACAAAACGGCGATGTGCTCAAGTTGGGCGGGCTTTCCACTCCCCTCGCCAATCAGACTATCACCATCCCTGCTGGGCTGACATTGACCATCGACGGTGGTGGTACGAACTTTACCAATTATGTCGCCTTCATCTGTGC
>JAISPK010000166.1 GCA_031274985.1 Coriobacteriales bacterium
TCAGGCGAATACCCAAAGCGCACGCGGTCAAACTCCACGGCACCCTTGACGTCTGCCGGCGGCAGCGCGAGGGCCTCGGGTGCGTCGGCCGGTACTTCTTCTTCTCCCAAAAAGGTAAAGACACGCTCGGCAGCGGCAATGGTTTGCTGAAGGATGTTAGAAATCTGCGCCGCCTGCACAATGGGTTGCTGGAAGTTGCGCATGTATTGGATAAAGGCCTGGATGTTGCCCACGGTGAGCGCACCGCCAATGGCCAGCCAGGCGCCGATGATACACACGATGACGTAGCCGATATTGCCCACGAAGTTCATCATCGGCATCATCAGCCCGCTGAGGAAGTTGGCCTTCCAGGCGGCTGCGTAGAGCGTGTTGTTGTTTTGCTCAAACTCGCTTTGCGCGCGGCGTTGGCCGTTAAAGGCCTGCACCACGCTAAAGGCGCCGTAGTTTTCTTCCACGGAGCCATTGACCTTGCCCAGGAACTGCTGCTGGCGGCCAAAGTGCTTTTGCGACTTGCTCACGATAAAGCCGATAATGCCAATGCTGAGCGGTAGCGTCAGGATGGCTGCCAGGGTCATTTGCCAGGATATGGAGAGCATCATGACGATGACACCGATGAGGGTGGCCACCGAGGTGATGATCTGCGTGATGGACTGGCTGAGACTTTGGTTGATAGCATCCACGTCGTTGGTGATATGACTCATGACGTCACCGGTGGAGACCTTGTCATAATAGGAGAAGGGCAGCCGCATGATCTTGGCGTCGAGGTCGCGGCGCATGCGATACGAGATCTTGTTGGCCACGTTGGCCATGATGAAGCCCTGTACAAACTGGAACAGGGCCGCGATGCCGTAAAGTGCCAAAACAGATAACAATATCGTGCCGATGACGCCGAAGTCCGGGCCGTCGCCGGTTCCCGCAATCTGGCCCATGATGCCTTCGAAGAGCTCGGTAGTGGCGTTGCCCAAAAGCTTGGGACCGACGATATTAAAGACGGTAGAGGCAACAGCAAAGAGCCCAACAAAGATCAGCGCGATTTTATAGGGACCCAGATAGGCCAGGAGTTTTCGTACCGTAGCCTTAAAGTCCTTGGGCTTGTCACCGCCAATCATGCCGCCCAGAGGCCCACCGGGACCGCCGTGAGAGCCCCCCCGACCGCCAAAGCCGCGCCTGCGTCCAGCGAAGCGCTGGGATTCTGCCTTGGTGGTGCGCTGTGGTGTTTGAGCTGCGCTCACTGGGCATCACCTCCCAGGGTTGCAGCGATCATCTCGGGAGAGAGTTGCGTTTCGGCAACCTCCCGGTATTGCGGGCAGGTACGAAGCAGTTCGCAGTGGGTGCCCTCGGCAACGATGCGACCCTCGTCCACCACGTAGATGCGCTGTGCGTCCATGATGGTACTGACCCGCTGCGCAACGATGATGAGCGTGGCACCCCGGGTAGAGGCTGCCAGCGCCTTGCGGAGCGCAGCGTCAGTGGCAAAGTCCAGGGCGGAGAAGCTGTCGTCAAAGAGATAGACCTCAGGGTCAACTGCCAGGGCGCGAGCGATAGCCAGACGCTGTCGCTGCCCGCCGGAGACGTTGGTTCCGCCCTGTGCAATCTCAAAATCAAAGCCGGAGGCTGTTTCGTCAGTTGTCTCGTCGCCGGCAGTCTCGTCGCCGGCAGTTACGTCGCCGGCAGTCTCGCCGCCGGGCTCACCTGCCTGCGCTTCATCGGCAGACGTCTCGTGAGCAGAAATCTCGTCAGCCACGTTCAGCTTGCTGATAAAATCGAGGGCCTGAGCCACTTCGGCAGCTTTCTCAATGTCTTCTGGCGTCATTTTGGGATTTCCAAAGGAGATATTCTCGCCAACCGTACCACTCATCAGCAGGCTCTTCTGCGGCACGTAGCCGATGCGACCACGCAGGTCATGGATGGCAAGGTCGCGCACGTCCACGCCGTCAAAGAGCACGGTGCCCTCGCTGGCATCATAAAAGCGGGGGATGAGATTCAAAATGGTTGATTTGCCCGAACCGGTGGAGCCAAAGAAAGCAGTGGTTTTGCCTGCTTCGGCCACAAAGCTGATCTGCTCCAGGGCAGGCGCCTCGCCCCCCTCGTAGCTAAAGGACACATCGGTAAACTCAACCCTTCCACGTTTTTGCCCGGGCGTCTCGGCAGGGAGTTTGACGGGTTGTGCCGGATCGGCAATGACGGGCTCAGTCTCCAGAACATCAGCGATACGTCCGGCGCTTACCTGGGCGCGCGGCACAAAGATAAAGGCCATTGCAATGAACATAAAGCTCATGATCACCATCATGGCGTACTGCATATAGGCCATCATGTCGCCCACCTGCATGTTGGAGGCGGCAACCTGCTGGGCGCCGATCCAGATAATCAGCACTACCAGGCCGTTCATGAAAATCATCATGATGGGCATCATAAAGACCATGGCCCGTTGAATGAACAGGTTGGTATTGGTCACATCGGCGTTAGCCTTCTCAAAGCGGTTCATCTCAAAGCCCGCCCGCGAAAAGGCGCGAATGACCATCTGCCCGTTGAGCGACTCACGGGCCACCAGATTGAGGCGGTCGATCAGTTTTTGGATAATCCTGAACTTGGGCATGACAATGGCCATAAGCACCACCACCACGCCAAGCATAAAGAGTACCGCCACACCGATGATCCAGCTCATGCTCGCGCTTTTTTGGAGCGCCATGAACACGGCGCCGGCACCCATGATGGGAGCGTAAAAGAGCAGGCGAATGCCCATCGAAACCAGCAGTTGTATCTGGGAGATATCGTTGGTAGATCGCGTGATGAGACTGGCCGTTGAGAAGCGGTCAAATTCCGTATGCGAAAAGGCCATCACCTTTTTGAAGACGGCGCTGCGCAAGTCGCGGGCAATACCGGCTCCGGCGCGGCTGGAGAGCAGCCCCACCAAAATGGTAGCAGCACCGCCGAGGAGGGTGATGAGCAGCATGAAAAGTCCCACGCGGGTGAGGTAATTGATTTCGACTGATGACATGTCTACACCGAGCTCGGTGTAAAAGGCGCCGACGAGCATGGTGCCGCTTTGCCTGCGAAGCTGCGGGTCCATGGCAAGCGCCCCGGCGCGCGCGTCGGTGATGATGTTTTCGGGGAGCAGTTCAATGAGCCCCTTGAGCTGGTAGATCTGCTTAAGGTCAATGTCCTTAATGCTGGTTGCGGTCTCAGGGTCGTCGTTTGTTCCAAAGGCAAGCAGGCTGGAGCCGGTGGTGGTGGCATTGCCGGCGGCCCCGGAGCTTTCGGTACCCGCAGCGCCCGCATCCTCGCCGAGCAGCCCTGCGAAGGGAGACTCGTTGTTTGCGGCAGCCTCGGCTAGCTGCTTATCCAAAATCATCTGCGCAAAGGCGTTTTTGTCCATCCCGACAGGCAGAGGAATGCTGCCGTCGTCAATGGCCTCTAAGATAGTGTCGAGCGCACGAGCCTTGAGCTGTTCGATGAGCACCTCTTCGAGCGTGCCTTCCTCGTTCATCTGCTGGACAGTCTTGAAGGTACCCAGCATCGTCCAGGTTGTGGTGCCAAAGACCTCATCGAGCTGCGTGAGGGTATCGGCGTCTATCGCCGGGCTTAACACATAGAGCTCCGTGCCGGCTTCAGGGTACTGGTTAGCATAGGTCTTAGCGCCAGCACCGGACTCACCCTTAACTACGGCGTTGCTCTTTACCAGTTCGTAGTTGTCATCGAGAAGGAGCTTCTCATCACTGGTCATAAAGGTTTTCAGGAAGTCTTGAGACTCCACAGAGAGAGCGCGTGGGGTGGAATCCTCCACGCCGCCCTGTTGGATGCCAACATTGACGATATTGCTCATCAGATTAGGGAGATTAAGGTCGCAGAGAGCCTGACCCAGAAGCAACAACACCGCTAACACTACCGAGCCCAGAAAGGGCTTCATAAAACGTGCGATTCTTAACATGCCCCCAGCTTTCGATTCTTCACGCGCTATCCTTCTCTCAACCTACTTACTGTTCTGGCTAGAAACACCAAACGCATAATCCTAGCACTCCTGCAAGTCGTATTTGTGACAAAACGCAAACAGACTTTTGACGGCAGGGGGTGGGACAGGGGGACAGGACGGTTGCTGACAGAAGGTACGTCCCCTTTTGTCAGCAACCGTCCCGTCCCCCTGTCCCAGCTGCACCCTCACATGAAAAATTTGCGATAATGAAATCAACAGCAGTATTCTAGCCGCGATCCCTTCAAATGTTTGAGAGGTTACCATGCTTCTAGTGGCACGCTATGTTATTCCGGTCAGTGCGCCTTCTATCGAAAACGGTGCCATATTGGTGCGTGACGGCGCCATCGTTGAGGTTGGATCGGCCAGCGAACTCAAAACGCTCTATCCCAATGAACAAACCAAAGACTTTGGCCTGGCCGCGTTGATGCCCGGCTTTGTCGATGCCCACACCCATATGGGATATTCTGCCATGCGAGGACTTATCAATGACGCGCCGTATGCAACCTGGAAGATCCTCATTGCCGACAAAGAAAAGCTCTTTACCAGCGAGGACTGGAACGACTCCGCATTGCTGGGCAGCATCGAAGCGGTGCGCTCCGGCATAACCACGGTGGCCGATATCACCAAGACCGGCGCCTCCCTCAGGGCGGCGCAGCAGATCGGTCTTCGGGGGATCTTCTACCGCGAAGTGGGCACCATGGACCGCCACGCGGTTAACGACGAACTCCAGGCAGCTTTTTCGGACATAACCGACTGGCGCAACAGCGCCACGGGCCTGCAGCAAATCGGCATCGCCCCCTCCGCGCTATTTGCCTGTCATCCGCGCATCTTTGAGGGCGTAGCCCAATATGCCATGGATGGAACCCGGGTTGCCATGCATCTTGCCGGCAGTCGCGAAGAGTATGAGTTCATCCGCTACGGTTCTTCGCCGTTCTCGGTGCATTCGGTAGAGCAGGAGCGCGGCTATGGCATCGATGTGCCGCCCTGGCTGGCCACCGGCGTGAGCCCGGTTCGTTATGTTCTCAACTGGGGCGTGTTTGATGTTCCTAATCTGCTTGCGATTCACTGTGTTCAGGTCGATGACGTTGACATCGAAACACTGGCAGACCTCGAGGTGAGCATCGCGGTCTGTCCGCGTTGCAACGCCCTGCTCGGCATGGGCGTGGCGCCGCTCACCAAGTTCCGCAAAGCCGGCATTGCGGTGGGGCTGGGAACCGACTCGCCGGCAGCGATAGACTCGGCCGACCCCTTTGCAGAGATGCGCACCGGTTTGCTCATGCAGCGGGCTACCGACAAAAGCCACTCCTTTATCAAGGCGGCGGAGATGCTGGAGATTGCCACGCTGGGAGGCGCCCGGGCACTGGGCATCGATGACCTGGTAGGCTCTCTGGAGCCGGGCAAGCGAGCGGACATCATTGCGGTGGACCTCTCGCGCTCAAATCAGGCGCCGACCCACGACCCGCGCCAGGCGGTGCTTTTTACCGCAAACCCCGGCTCAATGATGATGACCATGGTAGACGGCGAGATCCTCTACGACGGAGCGCACAAGCACAAGGTAGACGTGGATCGAGTCATCGCAAGGTCCGAAGAAATGCGGATAAAACTACGTATGTAAGGAAGTGTTTTGAGGCAACCTGATAGTATCACCCGGCGAGGCTTTATCGTTGGCGCTGCCGGAGTCGCTGCCACGGCTGCAATCTCTCTGGAGGGATGCAGCGACGTGAGCGCACAACAAAAGATAACGGAGGGCGTCAAGGCGCAGTTCCCCCACGCGCAGGTCGAGTACCTTAACGTTGAGCCCATGCAGGTTCTTCCCCATTCTGACATGAATATGCTGGACAGCCTCGACTACCTCAGCGAGACCCACCGCTTTTCGTTGCCGCTGGGCAGCCTTTTGTATCAGAGTTCGGACACCAAGGCGCTGGTTGTGGCGCCGGGGGCCTCATCAAACGCTTTGATACGCCTCGGTTTTGTTGACTTTGAGACCGGCACGCTCGCGCCCATCCTCGACCAGGCCCTGGGGGTCAGCGAAGACTACGTAATCTACGATGCCCGCGCCTCCTCAACGGCGCTCGCCTGGGTGGAGTGCAACATGGTCCAGGGCCTCTGGCGGGTTTATGCCGTATTGCATTCAGACGGAATCGGGAGCGAAGAAACCAAGCTGCCCTACCTCCTCGACGAGGGTGCAGGCAGTTATATGCCGCCGCAGCTGGCGGTGCACGGCACCAAGGTCTACTGGACGGTAATGCCGGATCCGGCAGGCCCCGCCTCAACAAGCGACTCTTACCTCATGGCCGCCGAGCTTAAGGGCCAAAAGCAGGGAGACAAACTCGAGTCGAAGATTGTCTACACCTCGCACGGACGCATGATCACTACTCCGCTGGTTTCGGGAGATGTGCTCACTCTGGTACCGCGCGTTGACACCGACCTGGTGTACTACCAGCTCACGACCATTGACGTCAAGACTGACGCGGTGCAAAACATCGCCATCTTGCCGCCTTCTGTGCGTGTTTCTGATGCGGTGTGGCTGACAGACGGCTTTTCTTTTGGCATCGAAGGAAACTACGATTACGCCAAGGGCCTCTCCCTGTTTGGCACCTATCTGCAGCTCGGCGACGGAAAATACCTCTATATAAACAAGGCGCCTACTTCGGCAACGATGCGCATGAAGTCGCTCACCTACGTCAAGTCAACAAAAAACGTTTTGGGCCTGGACCCAAAACAGGGCAACGTTGTTGTGGTTGACACGCCGCAGGACTGTATAGACTACGGCGACATCCTGGCAGGGGTGGGCTCGCAAAACCGTCTCGTGCTCTACACTACGGTCACTCCCCGCATTGGTCAGCTACGGGGAGAATGTCGCGTGCGGGTGTTTGACCCTTACTAAACTTTTGTCCTAGCGGGCAACGATGACAAAAAGATTGCGGGGGCCGTGAACGCCTTCTACACGAATCAATTCTATGTCAACGGTTGCCGAGGGGCCCGATATCCAGGTCACGGGTTGCTTCGCAAGCACCGAGGACTCGAGGAGCGCCAAAGCCTCGGGGACGTCCTCAACAATCTGAGCAGCTCTCACCACACAGATATGGGTGTCCGGCAGCAGCGAGATGACGCGACGCCCCTGATCTAAACGGTGGTCAAGCGCAAGGGTGCCGGTGGCAGCAATGCCCACGGCAGCCGCGGTAAGCACCGCAGCAGTGCCGTCCAGTACCTCGTAAGAGAGCGGCGGATCGTCGCAGAGTATCCTCACGCCGGCAAGTTCTGCCGGGGCATACCATTGCGTATCCAAACCGGGCGGCACCACGCAGCTCAAAGCCCGGGACTCCTGCAAGAATCGTGCAACGAGCGCTGCAATCTCGTTGTCGTTAGCGGCGAGCTTAACCGTGGCCCGGTAATCTCTTGCCCGTTCACAAAAAAGTTCTTCTTTAGTCATGGGACCCCCTTATCATCTGCGACGCTTCCACCAGGAGCGAAACGTCTGCTCTGCCGGCATGCGAAGGTCACGTGCCGCGGTCCATCGCTTTGCGGGACCCGGCAGCGACCTCACATAATCCTTGCGGAGGATCTTGCGAACAAAAGCCGCCATCCTCCCCGCCAGGCCAAAGCGCTCCCCCTTGCTCATGATCCAACCGGCCCGGCGCATCAGGAATTGCTCAAGGCCCGGATGGCCGCGCTTGGTTTCTTCCACCACGCGTTTGCGCAGATACACCAGCAGGTCAGGGAGCGGAATCTTTACCGGGCAGATCTCTGCGCAGGCACCGCAGAGGGTTGAGGCGTAGGGGAGTGAGCGGTCTATGGCGCTGCCAAAGCCCCGCATCTGGGGAGTGAGCACCGCGCCGATAGGGCCGGGATACACCGAGCCGTAGGGATGGCCGCCCACCCGCTCATAGATCGGGCACTGATGCATGCAGGCGGCGCAGCGAATGCAGCGCAGCGCCTCGCGCCCCACCGGGTCAGCGAGCACCCGGCGCCGCCCGTTATCGACGAGCACCACGTGCACTTCCTGCGGTCCGTCGCCGGGGGTCACGCCGCTCCACATTGAGGTATAGGGATTCATGCGCTCACCGGTGGCAGAGCGCGGCAGCAGTTGTAGCATCACCCCCAGGTCCTGTATGCGCGGTACGATCTTTTCAATACCGGTAACGGAGATAAGGGTCTCGGGCAGGGTCAGGCACATGCGACCGTTGCCCTCGCTCTCAACGACAACGAGCGTGCCCGATTCGGCCACACAGAAGTTTGCACCGGAAACCGCCACCTTTGCCCGGAGGAATTTCTCGCGCAGGTGGAGCCGGGCTGCGGCGGCAAGATTCCCGGGATCGTTATTGAGGTCTTCGGGCGCAGGTTTGCCGTAGAGCTTCATCTCGCTCAGGAAAATCTCGCGGATCTCATCACGGTTGCGATGTATAGCAGGCACGAGGATGTTCGAGGGCCGGTCGTGCCCGAGCTGCACGATCAGCTCGGCCAGATCGGTTTCCCAGGCAGCAATGCCCGCCGCCTCCAGTGCCTCGTTGAGTTCGATTTCCTGAGTCACCATCGATTTGACCTTGACAACCTCGCGCGCCCCCTGAGCCTTAACCAGCGCTACCACGATGCTACAGGCCTCGGCGGCATCTGCTGCCCAGTGGACCTGAGCGCCGTTCTTTACGAGGTTGGTCTCAAGGAGCGCCAGATAAGCGTCGAGATTATCCAGCGTGTGATCCTTGAGAGCCCGTCCCGCCTCGCGCAGCTCTTCCCAGTTGGCAAGCTCGGCGGTAATACGGGCCCGTTTGGCGCGGATCGTACGGGTTGCTTTGTACATATTCTCGCGCAGCTGCTCATTTTTGAGGTACGGTTCAACGCCCTCAGAAAAGGGAGGCGCATCGATTAACCTCCCCGGCGGGGGAGCAGGGGTGTGCCTGCTCACAGCGCACCTCCCGAGTTCGCAGAGCCTTCTTCCGTCGTTGCCAGAATCTCGGCCAGATGAATGGTTTTGACCCTGCTGTCCTCACGATGGAGACGCCCGCCGATGTTCATCAGGCAGGCGTTGTCCACGGTAACCAGATACTCAGCGCCGGTCTTTGCTACCTCGCAAGCCTTGTTTGCAACCAGGGCCGCGGATAAAAGGCTGTTCTTAACCGAAAAGGTGCCTCCAAAGCCGCAGCACTGGTCTGACTCCTGCAAAGGCAACAAGGTAAGCCCCTTGACCTGCGCCAGCAGGCGATACGGCCGCACGCCGAGCCGGGCCACGCGCACCGCGTGACAGGTGGGATGAAAGGTCACGGTATGATTAAAGCACGCGCCCACGTCTTCGACACCGAGTACGTCAACAAGGAATTCGGTGAGCTCGTAGGTCCTGGCAACTACGCGCTCAACCGCCTCAACAAGGGCTGCATCGCCGGTTTGGCGCGCGAGCAGGGGGTGTTGTTCGCGCACCGAGGCAACGCACG
>JAISPK010000007.1 GCA_031274985.1 Coriobacteriales bacterium
GGGCAAGATGATAGAAGTTGCTTACGGTGGCGACTTTGGTAAAGCCGTCGGCTCTCAGGGTCTTAACCGTGTTTCTTGCCGTTTTTTTGGTGTTGGAACCATACTCGTCCAAAACGATGTCCCCGGCAGGAACTCCGTGTGCTACCGCGTAATCCCGCATGGCCGCTGCCTCGCTGACACCATCTCCATCGATACCGCCGCTCATAACCAAAAGAGGGGTATAACCATCATGGTAAAACTGAATCGCTGTGTCCAAGCGATCCTGGAGAGGTGGCGAAGGCCTGCCGTTTGGATAAACGTGTGCGCCAAATACCACCGCTGCATCAACCTTGACCCGGTAATCCGTGGTGCCAAAACAATAGATCTGGCCCAGCGGAAAAAGGATAAGCGTAAGGGCAAAGGAGAGGGTGATGGTTGCCAGTTCCTTGCCCTTGCCGGGCCTTTGCTGTGTCGGAAGAAGCGTGTGACCCAGAAGGACTCCCACAAGGATACTGAGCAGCCCGAGAGCCACAAAAAAGGAAAAAGGCAGCGGAAATCCCAGGGTGATTGCTCCTTGTGAAGCCACCCGGAACACCTCGAGGGTATTGAGGATGGCCGCATAAACACCGGCTGCCAGGGGAAGCGCGATAACTAAGCGCGTAATGATATGTTTGGGAACGTGAAGAGCATAAGAGCCGAGAGCAAGGGTGAGGAGCCCCTGTACGAGCGCAGGAAACTGGCCACGTAAAAAGTTAAGATCGATCCACCAGGCATTTTGATTGTAGGCATCCCCCAGGAGAGCCGCCGTTAATGAGAGCAGGGAATACAGCGCGGTAAAAGCGGCGAGACCACGGGTCAGGCAAACGATGAGCCACCATAACCTCCTAGCCGTATAGTGCTCGGAGCTCACGAGAGTGCCCCCTGTGCCTCCACCTGCCCTTCCGGCAAGACGGACTTTTGGGCTTCTTTTTGTTCTCGTGCCAAAACAGCATTCATGGCGGCAATGGCACATTCCACCATCTCGTCATCAGGCGGATTCGTTGTGAGGCGTTGCAACTGAAGACCCGGCCACAGAACTACCTTGACCAGCGGGTTGTCCGGATGCGCTCCCGCCCACTTAACCGTGAACTCATACGAGAGCCCCGCTATCAGAGGGAGCAGGATAATGCGGCTCATGATCACCACGATAAGGCGGAGAATGTCGTTTTGTATTCCCAGCCCGTTAATGAGCAATTGAATGGGCACAAGGGTAAAGACCAGAATGGCAATTATCATGGTCATGAGCATGAATGCGGTGCCGCATCTCACATGAAGGCTCGGGAAGCTCTGCGCGTTTGCCACGGTGAGCTCTTTGCCTCGCTCGTAACAGTGAATCGTTCGATGCTCTGCGCCATGATAGCCAAACATACGCTTGATATCGGGCATTCGCCCGATGAGAAACACGTATCCAACAAAAATCGCCACGCGTAAAACGCCGTCAACGATATTCCAGAGCAGGGTATCCTGGGCATAATCGCCCACAATCAGATTGGTGACGATGGCCGGTACCACAATGAAAATGACGATTCCCATAAGCACGCCGAGAATCATCGCGCCGGTCATGAGTGACTTGGGCAGGATTGAGCTGGAGTCATCCTGAGCGCTCTCACTGTCATCCTGAGCGCTCTCACTGTCATCCTGAGCGCTCTCACTGTCATCCTGAGCGCTCTCACTGTCATCCTGAGCGCTATCACTGTCATCCTGAGCGTTATCACTGTCATCCTGAGCGCTCTCACTGTCATCCTGAGCGTTATCACTGTCATCCTGAGCGCAGCGAAGGATCTTTTCCTCATCTTCCTGCGCCTCTTCTTCGTCAAAGGCCTGATTGGCGGCAATCTCCAGAGCCTTATAGCCCAGCGCCAGGGACTCTGCCAGAGCAGTACAGCCCCGCACCACCGGTTTGTACATCCAGGAATTCTTGTCTTTGCCGCTGGCCAGATCGTGCTCTTCAACGTAGATTGAACCGTTGGGTTTGCGCACCGCGAGAGCCCAGTTATAGCGACCCCGCATCATGATGCCCTCTATGAGCGCCTGACCTCCCACATGGGTACGGCAGATCAAACCGCTTTCATCGTAGGCAGCAGAGAGCTTCTCCTGCTTGTTCTTGTCCTGCTCGCTCACGCGCGCTCGACCCTTTCAAAGGGGTTTCCGCAGGTCATCGTTCCCTCGGTACAGGGACCGCGTCTGCAGGGCGCACCGGCATCCACAAAGAGGTAGGGCGCCGTGGGTCTTGCAAGCTCCAGCATTTTGCTGGCCAGCTCTTGTATCTCCCATTGTGCCCTGCGGCAACAGCGCACCTCAAAAAAGTGCAGCAGCTCTCTGATGTTCATCGTGGTCACGATTTTAGTGACGCTCGCATTAGGAAGCACATACCGTGCGTCCTCTGCCTCAACCCCTGCATCGAGCAAGGCTTGATAGGTGTTGTAGGTGGCGTCAATTGCGGTGTTGAAGAGAGTGGTAAGCTCAGCGTCTTGAGCAATGCTTGGCGGAGTGACCACTTCGGGATCACCACTCATGGCTACGTAACGTTGGCTCTGTTGGTTGAAGCTTGCTATGCGATGGCGCACGAGCTGATGGGTCAAGGCTCTACTGACCCCGTCTATGGCAAAGGTGTAACTGGCATGCTCAAGCGCCGAAAAGTGACCCGATCTCATAATGACCTTGAGAACCTTGCCAACCTGCTCTTCGCTCATGGTTTCCATGAGTTCGGCAGCGCCAACGGGAGCGTAACAGAGCCGTGCAGCCGAAGCCACCGCTCGCTCGGGTTCCTGAGTATGATACAGCAACGATACCTGCATGAGGCACCCCTCTCTGGTCAGTCAAGAAAAACGCCGTAACACCTGGCACAAGATGGCACCCGTATTATTCGGCAGGTAAAAGGATACCGTGAGTATCCAACACCAGTAAGTTTAGTTGTTGGAGCGTTGATTACTCGGCAGGTTCTTCTGAAGCTGAGTCGGCGGGAGCCTCAGTTGCTTCAGCGGCAGGGGCCTCCTCGGCGGGAGTCTCAGCTACAGGAACTTCCTCGGCTGCAACTTCAGCAACAGGAGCTTCCTCGGCTGCAACTTGAGTTACCGCCTTTTCTGCAGCGGCTGCAGCTTCAGCTTTGGCAGCTTTGTCTTTTTCGCGAGAAGCTTTGTCGGCATAACGGGCAGCGGTCTCAGCCTTTTTAGCGGCCTTCTCTTCACGAGCAGCCTGAGCAGCGGCTTCGGCAGCTTCTTTGACGGCAGCTTTTTCTGCCTTCTTTGCCGCTTCTCTTTCGGAGACGGCACTCGCTGCTGAACCATATTTATCAGCAAAACGCTGGACGCGTCCACCAGTGTCTACGAACTTCTGTTGTCCGGTGTAGAAGGGATGGCAGGCGTTGCAGAGCTCTACGCGCAGTTCAGGTTTGGTCGCGCGGGTCTCAAACGTGTTGCCGCATGAGCAGTGTACTGTTGCTACGGTGTATTCGGGGTGAATTCCCTTTTTCATTCTTTACTCCTTAGTATCGTTCTGGTTTCCAAGCAGAACTGGTGCACTCTTCTTTTTTGGTGCACGGGATAACAAACGCAAAAGTCTACCACATTTTTGCCCGGTGACTCAGAATTGATACAAATAAACAAAAAGTTTGCTGAATAAACCGTAAGTATAAGCTCTGTAACGGCGCTTTACCTCTCTTATGAGAGCAGCAGCATGAGCACAACGAAGGCCACGGTGAGCAGCACAAACAGACCCAGTATCACCCAAACGGCAGGTCGTGCAAAGTTTACCGTCCAGCCCACGCCAAAACGCTCGAGTAAAAAGAGGCTCGGATCCTCACGATTCACATAAAAGATGCCCAGCTTCCAAAACCGGTCTTCGTCGGCGGGGATGGCTTCGGATTCTTGCATGCGGGCAAAGACCCGGGAACCGCCCTGCCCGTAAACAACGGCTATGGCAAGGGCTCCCACGATTGCCGCCAGAGCGCCCACCATGAGCGAGATCCCGGCCTGCATGAGCGTTACGACCCCCATAAACGAAAAGGTCATCAGAGCCATCAAAACGCAGAGGATCATACCCAGCGCCAGCAGATACAGCGTCTGTGCCTTGGCAAACATGCCGTAAGCCAGAGCTGAGGTTGCCGGTGCGTTTGGGTTAGACGAGCGCTTGGAGCGGATGATCATCCAATGGCAAAAGAAAAAACAGAGCGCCAAAAACGCCTGGATGAGCGCCGGCATGAGTATGAGGGAGAGACTCTTCTCGACGGTACTCACCTGTCCGTCAAAACCCATGTGCACGGGAACCTGCTCCGGTATTGAGGCGTATCCCAAAAAGCCTACGAGGAGCGTGAGGGCGATAACCGGGAGGTAAAGCAGATTCCACTTGAGGGACAGGGCTCGCGGAGCCGACTCTCCGGTAGTGAGGGCTACTGCCTCTTGTTGCACCGCATGCCAGTTCTGCTCCTTTTTATAGATGCGTACCTTACTGCGGTTGCGCAACATCAAGCCATAGCTAAAGACGACGAGAAACAAAGTGCCCACCGTAAGCAGCACAATGGTCAGGAGTTGGTTGCCTAAAAAGGACACCAGAAAGCCCGCTGCTGTCAAAAGAGCGGTAGCCAGTAACACCTCAGCCAAATAGCGCTTCTTCAACCCTTTGAGATAGGGATCGCGCAAGGCTGTCTCGGGCACGGTCACGGTAAAGCACTCACTCTTCTTCATGAGATACGGAGTTATTGCCATGAGGATGCCCACCATTGGAATCAAGGTAACCATCAAGATCAGCATCATTGCTGTTGTCATTACACCATCCATCAGAGGTCCTTTCCGTATGCCTGCACCGCTGCTTGCCTGGCCAAGTCCATGAATTCTAAAGCCGTGCCCCCGCGCGCTCGATGTGCCAAAGCCAGCTTATAGAGGCTCTCTTCCCTGAGCACGGCCGCTTCTTCGGTTTTTCGTGAAGAGGTGTTCTCAGCGGGATCGGCGATCACCGCGCCCGAGCGACCCCGCATCACCACATACCCCTCATCCCTCAAAACCGCATAGGCCTTGTTTACCGTATGCAGATTAATACCAAGATCATTTGCCAGTGTGCGCACAGAGGGCAGAGCTTCTCCGGGTAAAAGTGTCCCTCGTGCTATACCAGAGATGATCTGTGAGGAAATCTGGAGATACAGAGTTTCGTTCGAGGCTTTAT
>JAISPK010000091.1 GCA_031274985.1 Coriobacteriales bacterium
ATCGTGAGTATAGTGTATTATGCAATTAATGTAAAGTGTAATTTCAAAATTTGTCCATCCCCTAATGAAAGGATTGTAGAATATGGTTCCTGAAAAGGCAGTTACTGCAGCTAAAACAAACTCAGAACAAAAAACCAACGGGACAAAAATCCCCACGGCGATGATTCCCCGGGAGCTCTATGCAGATATTGTGCAGCTGGCTGCATACAACAAGATCAAGAAGACGGGGCCACAGAGCGATTCGGCGATTTTGCGTGAAGCTCTTACCTCAATCATGAGACATGTTGGCTACAAGCCCGGCGGCACCGACATCCTCGCAGCGCCAAAACCCTCCTTGGTCAAAAAACTTGCAGCTATTCACCAAGATGCGCAGCTTGACGGCGGTATCCGCAAAACCTTCAGTGTTTCATCGTCGGACTATGAGGCAGCCGAGGCCTTTGCTTCTTACAATAAGTTGCACGGGTTGCTGCCAAAGAATGTATCTCAGCTTTGCCGCGATGCTTTAACGTTCTACATCTCTCAGGTAGATTACCGGTTCCGTCCGGAATAATGCATGATTGGGGACTTGATTCCCCGGGGCAATGCTAGCAGAGAGTGTGGGCAGTGAAAAAATCACTCTTCGAGAAGCATTCTTCACGACAATAATAAAGATTGCGACTGTTTTTTGGCGCAACAAGGTGCTTTGGAATGCGCCGAGCTGTTTTGCTTCACCCAGAAAACACCATTGATGCTACAATCATTCAAGAGTATCAAGGGAATCAGGGAGCTTTCATAATGGCAGATGCATTGCAGAGCAACACACATAAACCGCTCACCTCTGACGAGCTCATTGCCCAGGCATACGCAGCACTTGCAGACTATGGGCTACCGGCAGAGCCTCCAGCCCCTAAGGGTGCGCCGGTTACCGTTTCAGGAACGCCCGGTGCCGGCACTGCAAGAAAGGGCGGGGGCGCTCAAGGTGCCGCTCCCTCGTCTGCGTCTGCAAAAACAACGTCTGCGTCCCTGATTAATCACAAGCCGGCACCGACGCCGGTTAAACAAAGGCCTGCTCCTGCGCCTGTCCCTAAGCAGGCCGCAACCGGCCCCTACCAACAAACGGCACGGCAAAGTCGCACTTCTCCCTTTCAGCCGCCTCCTCCCTCGGGCAGACCGGTGTCTCCAGCGAAGGCTTCGGCTCACTCAACACGAGGAAGCGTGTCGCCCGCTTCGGACTCCCGCCCGGTGAGCGTTCCCGGCAGTCCGGCTAACCCGGGAGGTCAAACCAACCCGGGAGGTCAAACTAACAAGCCCTCCCCTCAACAGAACCCGCGGCCAAAAAGTTCCAGCGGCTGGGTTACCCTGATGGTCTGGCTCCTCATCTTTGTTTTTTTCATGTTCATTCTGCCGCGTCTCAACCTCTTTTAGCAGGCAACATCTATGAGCTCCGAGCAGATGTTTGAGACCGCCGAGAAAATCGAGCGCGCTGTGTTGGTGGGCATTGCCCTGCCTCATGAAGAATGGCCGCTCGAAGAATCACTCAAAGAATTAGATAGCCTGATTACCACTGCCGGCGCCGAGACGGTGGGAACGCTTACACAAAAACTGGACAAACCTCATCCGCGTACCTTTGTGGGCAAGGGCAAGGTGGCAGAGATCGCCCAGCTGGTAGGTGCTCTGCAAGCCGACCTGGTGGTCTTTGACAGCGAGCTCACCCCCACCCAACAGTCAAATCTGGAGCACGAGATAAAGGGTGTCAAGATTATCGACCGCACGGCGCTTATCCTGGACATCTTTGCCCTGCACGCCACCACGCGCGAAGGCCGCCTGCAGGTAAAGCTTGCGCAGACCTACTATTTGCTCCCCCGCCTGCGCGGCATGTGGGCGCATCTGGCCGGACACCGCATGGGCGGCGGCGTCGGAAGCCGTTTTGGTGAAGGCGAGAGCCAACTTGAGGTGGACCGCCGTATGGTGCGCCGGCGCATCGACTCGCTCACCGCTGAGCTTGTAAAGGTAGAAACTGAGCGGGCAACGCAGCGCAAATCCCGTGCCTCATCGAGGGTCTTCCGTCTGGCTTTGGCCGGTTATACCAACGCCGGAAAGTCCTCGCTGCTCAATTGCCTTACCGGCGCAGACGTGCTGGTGTACGATAAGCTCTTTGCCACCTTGGACTCCACCACCCGACGTCTGGAGTTGCCCGATGGCCGGGTCATCACCATCACCGACACCGTGGGCTTTATCCAAAAACTGCCTCATACCCTGGTAGAGTCCTTCAAATCCACCCTTGATGAGGTGCGTGAGGCCGATCTTATCGTGCATGTGGTGGACGCAGCGGCCGAGCAGCGTGAGGCGCATATACTTGCGGTGCAGGAGGTGCTGCAAGAGGTGGATGCGCACAACGTGCCCCAGCTCATCGTGCTCAACAAGAGTGACCTGCTAAGCAGCGCACAGCGCGAGGTGCTCACCAAGCGTCATCCGAACGCCGTTTTGTTCTCAGCCAGGAGCGGCAGCGGCACCGATGAGCTCTTCAGCGCCATTGTTCGTTTTGCCGATAAGGCCAGTGTGCTCATGCGGGTGCTGGTTCCCTATAACAAAGGCGCACTGGTGCGCCTGGCCCACGAGCAAACCACGATTATTTCAGAAGAATATGTTGGCGAGGGCACGCTCCTGGAGCTCTCAGTTACCGAGGATCTGGTCTCCCGTTTTGCGCCCTATCGCACCGGGTGACCGGCCCGTTGCCTGACTTGCCGCCAGGCTGGCGCGTAGGCAATTCCTTTTTCTGCTCACCATACTCGTAATATTCATGCACTAAGCTGCGGTACCCCAGCTCCTTGAGCGTTTGGTAGCGGAGCCCATAGTTCTTTTTGGTGTGTTTGCCCGTGGGGATAGTGCGGAGTTCCTGTTGCAGATAGGCATCGATTGCGGCCAGACTCTTTGAGGTGTTAATAAGGGGAAAGAACCAACGACTCCAGGTGAGCTCGTGTGTACTGCCGCCTTCAAAGAACTTACGGTTTACGGAGCGGATCATCGCAGCGGTGGCGCGCTCCCAAGTGGCATCTTTACGGAGCATCCAGCGCCTGAGCGCACGGGCCTTGCGATGGATCTTGCCCTTGAGCTTGTTTTGCGTAGCCTCAGAAAGGTCGATGACGCCTTGTTGATAGGAAATACCCAAGAACTCCCAGGCCTCTCCCGGCGCGGAATAGCGCTCCTTTTGGGGGTTTGACTTGAGCCCGTGCTCCGCTAGCAGCTCGTTGGCACGTTGGCTCAATTCCGCGAGTTGCCGGGGGCTCTCGGCAAAGATGATAATGTCGTCTGAATACCGGGCATAGGCTGCCGCCCGGGCAGCCAGCTCGCAGTCCATCTCCTTGAGGTACAGATTTGCGAGAAAGGGAGCGGTAGGGGTACCGGCCATGGCACCGCGCTTTTCCGAGAGATGCTCCCCTTGAAAAATCGCCTCATCGGCCGTGAGCAGTTCTTTGAAAAAGTTGTACAAGCGCGTGTCTTCGCTAAAGACCTCCCCCAAAATGGGCAGCAGCATTTCTGTGTTTATGCTGTTGAAATAGTCCTGGATGTCGAGCTTGTAGCAATACAGTGAGTCTATCCGGGGCAGAGAGGTCAGCTGCCTGATGGCCCGGTGTGCGCCATAGCCGCGCCGGAAGGAGTAGCAGTGGGGTGGCTGGGCCTCATCGTACGCATAGAGAAGCCAGGCGAGGACCTTGAGCACCTGTTGCTCGTTGTCTGTAAAGCTGTAAACAACCCGCTTGGAGGACTTTCCCAGCTTGTTGATGAGCCGCTTTTCGGGGATTGAGAGCTTGCCGTCTGATGTTTGGAGGCGCTCTGCTACCTCCAGCCAGGCCCGGCTCTCAACAAAGTCACGAAGCTCGGCCTCTTCGCAGCCGGTAAGTTGGCCCTGCGCGCATTTGTGCGTGAGGTAATCCTGCCAGGTTTCGTATTCAATAAGCTTTTCAATGAGACTTTTCAATGGGGCTCCGAAGAATTATTGCTGGCGCTTGTGAACAAACGCCAGCAATACTTTGAAAGAGAGGGAATTGCTTTGAAGACAGCGAAGCTGACACGGGACTGAACGCCGATAAACGGCCTGCAACGCTTTTTTGAAACACCGCGCTTGATCCCATCACAGGCGCAGGAAAAACCTGCATCCCTCTCGTTTCACACTCGTACACTCATGACTGCTGTCAGAGCAGCGTTCAGGATAACATAGTTGGGGGCGGGTGCTGCTGTTCATTTGCGCCGGGAGTGAATCCGGGAGTGAATCCCGTTTCGCTGTTCATTCGCGCCGGGAAGTGAAGCCGGCTTTTCCCCTGTTGCGTAAGGAGCGAAGCGTCTCCATCTCGGAAGCGACGATGCCAAAGAGCACGATGGCCACGCCTATCCCTATCGTCAAAGAAACCGGCTCGCCAAGAAAAACGGCTGCACAGAGCACGCCACTTGGTAGCTCGCTTGAGGCCATAACCGTCATCAGCCCGGAAGGAAGTTTTGGCGCGCTCCATGCGGTGAGAACGATGGGCACCAGCGTGCCGGCAAGACCCAACCCCAGGCTCAACAGCGGATTGATAACGATGAGCGGCTCGGCAAAATACTGAGGGGTTATGCTAAAGGAAACGATCATGGAGCCGAGGGCAACGAACATGCCCCGGTTGAGGGCGGGTTTGTGCGTTGCAACGTGGCTGTTAAGTACCAGGTAGGCCGTGTAACACACTGCAGAGAGAAAACCGAAGAGAACGCCGACCAAGTCGAGGCCCCCGGAAGTAAAACCTTCGTCTAAGAAGCCCGTTGCCAACACGGCACCGACAACCACCAGCAATACGGTTATCACCGTGGATAGCCTGGGCACGGTGCGGGTTCGGACAGCCTGCACCACCAGACCCATCCACACGAATTGAAAAAGCAACGTGAGGGACATTGCCGGGGATATGCGCTCCAAAGCTTGAAAGTAGCAGAAGCTGACACCCGATGAAACCACTCCCACTCCCAGTAGTTTGAGCGTGTCCTTCCAGCCGATACTCACTCGTGAAAAGAGAAGGCAGCCAATGCTAAGCGCCACCGTTGCCACCAGGTACTGAGTAGCCATGATCTGTCCGGTCTTGAAACCGTCAATCTGCGCAAGGCGCACCAGCGGCACCACCAAGCCGTAACTGCCTCCGGCAAGAAACATGATGATTGAGTATTTGAGTCTCTCTGGCATGCTTGCCATGATACCAGTCTTACGGGTTGACCGAGGAAGGATCCTTCGCGACAATGACAGAGGGGAAGGGAGAACAACAGAGAACGTGAAAATGACAGGGAGTAATTGTGCCTCTCGAATTGCCAACATGGTGGCGAAATACTCAATGCCGGTGGCAAACGCTATAATTGAAAACTTCTGTTGGTGACATGCGACAAGGGACGGCCGATTTGCGCCTTCCTTGCCAGTTAGATAGCTAAAAAGGAACCAAGTGAACAAACCCCTCTTGTTGGGTATTGATGTAGGCTCAACGACTGTTAAGTGTGCTGTTTTGGATGCGGAGCGCCAGATGCTCTATTCCGATTATCAGCGCCACCATACCGATATCCGCGCCACTATCGCAGAGATGCTTACTGCTGCTGCCAATCACTTTGGCGAGCAGACATTCGCGGTGGCGGTTACCGGCTCGGGCGGTCTTCTTTTGGCCCAGTGGCTTGACCTGCCGTTTATCCAGGAGGTCATTGCCTCAAAAACGGCCGTGGAAGCCTTTATTCCGGCAACCGACGTGGCCATTGAGCTCGGTGGCGAGGATGCCAAGATCATCTACTTTGACCACGGCATCGAACAACGCATGAACGGCACCTGCGCCGGAGGCACCGGCTCATTCATCGACCAGATGTCGGTGCTGCTCAATACCGACGCGCTGGGACTCAACGCCCTGGCACAAGATGCAAAAATCATCTATCCCATCGCCAGCCGCTGCGGCGTTTTTGCCAAGACCGATGTACAACCCCTCCTCAATGAGGGTGCTCGTCGCGAGGATATTGCGGCTTCGATCTTCCAGAGTGTGGTCACTCAGACAATCGGAGGCCTGGCCTGCGGCAGACCCATTCGTGGCAATGTTGCCTTTCTCGGCGGCCCCCTCGAGTATCTGCCCCAGCTCAAAAAGCGTTTTGAGCTGACCCTTAATCTCACGCCAAGCCAGGTACAAAAGCCTGAGAATGCCCACCTCTTTGTGGCCCAGGGAGCAGCCCTGGCTGTGGCCCGGGGAGTCGTTGGTGAAGTTCCTGAATTGTCTGACGACTGTGATTGTGTCTCTTGCGTGCCTGACAGGCACTGTCCCCCTGACAGGCACACGTCCCCTTTTGCCCTTGTCAGAAATCCTCAAACGCATCGAGGCTCTCGGCACCACGCAGGGCTCAGAAGTGCATCGTCTTGACGCGCTTTTTGCAACCGAAGAAGCCTACCGGGAGTTTCAGGATCGTCACGCCCGGGCAACGGTACCGCGCAGGGATATCAACACGTACCGCGGCACTGCCTTCCTGGGCATAGACGCCGGTTCCACTACCTTTAAGGCGGTACTCACCAGCAAAGACGGCGAGATACTCACCAGTTATTACACGAGCAACCGGGGCGAGGTACTCGATACTGCCAAAACGGCGCTCCTTGAGATCCTTGCGAGCATTCCAAAGGATGAAGCAACCGGGGAGCCGCTCATCACCCTTGGCCATACAACGGTCACCGGCTATGGCGAGGCTTTGCTGCTGGAGGCGCTCAGGGCCGATAGCGGCGAGATCGAGACTATTGCGCATCTGACCGGTGCTCAAGCCCTGTTGCCCGACGTTGAATTCATCCTGGACATTGGCGGGCAGGACATGAAGTGCCTGCGCATCCACGAAGGGGTCATTGACCATATCATGCTCAACGAAGCCTGCTCAAGCGGCTGCGGCTCCTTTATCGAGACCTTTGCCCACAGTATGCAGATGGAGGTCAAGGACTTTGCTCAGGCAGCGCTGGACGCAAGGCAGCCCGTTGACCTGGGAAGTCGTTGCACGGTATTCATGAACTCGCGCGTTAAGCAGGCACAAAAAGAAGGCGCTACCATTGGCGACATATCAGCCGGCCTTTCCTACTCGGTTATTAAGAATGCGCTCTTCAAGGTAATCAAGATACGCGACCCTCACGATGTGGGAGAAAAGGTCATCGTTCAGGGAGGCACCTTCTTAAATGATGCCATCCTCAGAGCCTTTGAACTCATGAGCGGCACTGAAGCGGTGCGCCCTGACATTGCCGGGTTGATGGGCGCCTATGGTGCTTCGCTTATCGCCAGAGATCGCTGGCAAGCTGACAAGGAAACGGCAAAGTCGTCAACCTTGCTCAACGCCACCGAGATCGCGGCTCTCGAGGTCAGCCACAGAACAACGCGCTGCCAGCGCTGCTCCAATGCCTGCCTCCTCACTATCTCAAACTTTGGTGTAGATGAGAGCACCGGCAAGAAGCGTCGTTTTATTACCGGCAATCGCTGTGAAAAAGGCGCGGGCGTTAAAACGGAAGAGGCCGAGCTCCCCAATCTCTTTGCCTGGAAATACCTCAGGCTCTTCGAGGGGACTGAGAGCAACCCCTATGTGCCTCTTGAGCCCGAGCAGGCAACGCGGCCTACCATCGGGCTTCCCCGCGTGTTGAATATGTACGAGAATTACCCCTTTTGGTACACGCTCTTTAAAGAACTGGGCTTTGCCACGATCTTAAGCGACGAGACCGACAGCAACACCTATGAGCAGGGCCTGGAGTCCATGCCCTCTGAGAGCGTTTGCTATCCGGCCAAGCTCGCACATGGCCATATCATGAATCTGTACGATAAGGCTGGCCTGGGACAGGGGGAAGAGGCTGGTGTCCCCCTGACAGGCACCAGCATCGACTTTATCTTTATGCCCTGTATCCGACATGAACGCAAGGAAGACCAGGGCGCACCCAATCACTTTAACTGCCCGGTTGTGGTGAGTTATCCTGAGGTTATCAAACTTAACGTTGACGAACTCGAGCAGGGCAACGGACCGGTCTCCTTTCTCAACCCCTTCCTGCCCTACGACAGCAGGGAGCTCTTTCCTAAGCGCCTCAAGCAGGAGCTGGACAAATGGTGGGCAAAACACCCGCAAGCAAAGGGCAAATCACCGTCTGTTTCTGAGATCGCTGCTGCAACCGCAAAGGCCTGGGCAGAAGATGAGCAATTCAAAAAGGATGTACAGCTAGAGGGTGAGCGGGTCTTGCAGTGGCTCGAGGACAACAACCGCCACGGAATCGTGTTAGCCGGGCGTCCGTATCACCTTGACCCTGAGATCAATCACGCTATTCCTGAGCTCGTAACCTCATTTGGGCAGGCCGTGCTCACCGAAGACAGCGTTTCGCATCTGGTCAAACCGGAGCGGCCGCTCCGCGTGGTAGACCAATGGATGTACCACAGCCGCCTGTATGCGGCAGCAAAGTTCGTTACCACGCGCAAGGACCTCAATCTGATTCAGCTGAACAGCTTTGGCTGCGGCCTCGATGCCCTGACCACCGACCAGGTACAGGAGATCCTCGAGCCTGCCGGCAAGGTCTACACCGTGCTGAAGATCGATGAGATATCCAATCTCGGCGCTGCCCGCATCCGTATCCGGAGCCTTTTGGCAGCCATCAGAGAAAAACGGGGAGGCGCTGCTCTGCCGGAGCTCACCTCCGATGTCACCACCGCCATCGAAAAGGCCCAGTACACCGAGGAGATGAAGGAGCAGAAGTACACCATTCTTGCTCCTCAGATGGCCCCCATTCATTTTGAACTCCTCTCGGTGCTCTTCCATCATGGCGGCTACAACCTGGAGCTCCTGCCCAGTGTAGACCAGGGGGCGGTAGAGGCAGGGCTCAAGTACACTAACAACGACATCTGCTATCCGTCAATCCTGGTCACCGGTCAGGTTATGGAGGCGATAACCTCCGGACGCTACGACCTGGATAAAACGGCAGTCATCATCACTCAAACCGGAGGCGGCTGCAGAGCCACCAACTACATTGGTCTTATCCGCAAGGCTTTGAAAGAAGCCGGCCACCCGCAGATTCCGGTTGTCGCGCTCAGCTTCCACCGCGGGCTTGGCGAGGAGAACCCCGGCTTTAAGGTCACTCTCCGACTGTTGCGCCGCGCGGTCTACGTGATTTTCTATGTCGATCTGTTAATGCAGTGTCTCTACCGCACGCGCCCATCTGAGGCGGTGCCCGGTTCTGCAGAAAAGCTCTATCGCCACTGGATGGA
>JAISPK010000032.1 GCA_031274985.1 Coriobacteriales bacterium
CCCCAGGGATTTGCTCTGCGAAATTCTGAAACATCAGGAAGTTTCGTTGGTGGCTGACCAGTCTGTAACTTTTTTGCAGACAAAGCATCACTTGCAGACACCGTCCTCCAGTACTCGAGTGCCGAATTATGGCTGATGAACCAATCCATAGAATTGTTTTTACCATTTCTGCTTAATAATTGCCAAAAGGCGAGGTTTCTATTATTATAGCTTACTAGCTTTCATACCGCAAGACGTAAACCAGCAGGTCAGAAGGCCGCCGCTCCTAAGCTAATATTTTGGATTTCGAGAAAACCTCGCCTTTTGGCAAATATTAAGCAGAAAAGCCGAAAAACTTTATTGATTGGTGCCAAAACACTTCAAGAGCACCCAGAGAGTCCCTGCTGTGCCATAACGGAAACAAAACAGGGCATGCTTCTGACAATACGCTTCAAAAGCAGTCAGTGAACACCTGCCGCTCTGCCGCCATTGGAAACGAGAACGCAGGCCGTCACCGGTGTAGACAATCAGCAGCTCCTTGCCTTTTACTTAAGCCCTTCAATCAGATAGCCGTGGATGTCCGTGACGCGCAGAGAATACTCCGGCAGCACGACAACCGTTGTAGTAGGCTCCTCGATAATTGCCGGTCCCTCTATGGTATGGCCGCAGATCAGATCGCTTCCCTTGTAAACCGGAGTGTGCACGGGATCATGCAAGCCCCCGCACCTAAAGTACACGTCGCGCTTGCAATACGGCACCACCGGCACCAACGCCGGGTCTATCGCACTTGGCGCGGTATCAAGCAAGTCGGCAGCATGGTTTTTGCCAATGGCCTTGACCCGCCAATAGACACACTCCACGGCAGAGTCGGTTCGGATCGTAAAGGTGCGCTCGTACTCCTGGTGAAAGGTCTCTTCTAAGACAGGGATAGATTCCTCGTCTAAGAGGTGGCGCCCGTTAAGCAAGTCGGTGATGTCAATGGACAGGTCCCAGACCTGGAAGGGATAATGCCCCTCCATATAAAACTCGATTTGTCTGTTGGACTTGGCGATTCCATTGCGCTCGAAGAAATCAAGGGCCATTCTCTTGAGGCTGCTCAAAGCTTCATTGACCGCATCGATATTGAAATTGCGCGTTGAAGTAAGTGTGCGGAGACTGTTTTCCCAGACGGTGTCAGACAGCACCCCGCCGGCGGCACTCAGCCCCCCGGCAGAGCGAGGAATGAGGAGCCGTTGCATCTCGAGGCCCTCCGCCAGAGGAATGGCGTGCAGCCCGCAGGCGCCGCCCCCGGCTATCATCGTATAGTTGCGGGGATCCACCCCCTGCCAGATGGTGATGTCCTTGATAGCGGTGATCATATTGGCGTTGACCGTAGCCCAGATAGCGTATGCCGCCTCCAGCGTGCTGATGCCCAGCTTGCGGGCGATGTGCTCCTCAATGGCACCGTAGGCGCGCTCGGGCGCCAAAGTCATCCTGCCCTCGTTGAAAAACTCAGGATTCAGATAGCCCAGCACCAGATTGGCATCGGTGACGGTAGGCAACTCGCTACCGCGGTTATAGCAGGCCGGCCCCGGCAGGGAGCCGGCAGAAGTGGGCCCCACGCGGATCATACCGCCATTGTCTACCCAGGCGATGGAGCCACCGCCTGCACCGATGCTGTGTACGCTGACCCTCGAGATCCCGGGGATCTCTGCTCCTATCAAAGCCTCACGGGAAACCGAGACATGACCTACGATGACACAGCTGACGTCAAAAGTGGTGCCACCCATGTCGAGGATCACGGCATTGCTGTCGTTGAGCTCTTTTTCTGCATATACTTTTCCGGCGACGGGAGCCATTGAGGGGCCTGAATCCAGAGAGTAAAGCGGTTTTTGGACGATCTCGCTGGCGTCCATGATGCCGCCGGCGCAGTTAAGCAGCCCGATCTCGCCACGAAACCCGAATTCCTGCAGCCGCTCATTGAGCGTAGTAACGTAGGTAGAGACCAGCTTTCTGAGAGAGGCGTCCATCGCTGCCGAAACCCAGCGCCGGTATTCCCGGTCAGAAGGATTGACCTCGGAGCTCACGACTACCTCTACCTCGGGCCACAGTTCTTTGACGAGGGCAGCTGCCTGGTGCTCGTGGCTGCTATTGACCGTTGACCAGAGAAAGCAGATACAGACGGCCTCAACCTCAAAGTTGCGTAGCGACTCCACGGCACGGGCAACTTCCTCTTTGTTGAGCGGCACTTCGATGCCGCCTTCGGAATTGATACGCTCTTCAATCGGCAGGGTAAGATAGCGGGGCACAAAGGGCTCCGGATAGGCAATCTCAATATCAAAGGGGCCTTTATTGGGGCCTTCTCTGAAGAGGAGCACGTCGCGGAACCCCTGCGTGCAGAGCACGCCGACCTTGCCGGTTTTCTTTTCGATGATGGCGTTAGAAGCGATTGTGGAGCCGTGTGTCAAATGGCCGCCGCAAGAAACGCTGATGTCGGTCAGGAAATCAGCAAAGTCTTCCTGGTAATGCTCGGCTGCGATTCTCAGGGCTTCCAGGATGCCCTGAGCCCAGTCGCCCGGGGTTGTGGGTGACTTGAATATCCTGATATATCCGCGCTCGTCAAGAACAGCGGCATCGGTAAAGGTACCGCCTACGTCAACGCAAACGTGCTTACTCACCGGACTTCCTCCCTTGTTTTGGCCAGATCTGCGCGCAGAGTGACCGTTGCCTCCTCAATGACCCGGTACTTCTCAGTGCTGGTATCAATAACCACGCCATAGACGGCAAGGGCAAACTCCTCAGTGATCCAGCCTTCACGCACACGATGGCAGACCAAAGAAGGATCCCTCTTGAGCGGGTCGCCATAACCGCCGCCGCTGGAGCTTTCAGAAACGATGGCCTCCCCAAAATCCAGCGTAGGCTCTGCAAAGGGCGGCAGTACCTGTGCGGAGGACTCGCCGAGAGCTCGGTTGTACTTCCATGCCGCCGCCGGATGCCCCTGCCCGCCGCCACAAGCTCCCAGGGGAGGATTGTCAATACCGTCACAGGAGTAAGCGCAGGTTACGGGGTGGCGGCGGGGAGTCAGCACAAATTTGCACGAAGGTGCCGAGTCGTACATCCCCGGACCCAGAGAGTCGCAGATGATCTCTTCTTCTACGATGAGGATGGGGTAGCGCTGCTCCAAGGTCTCTACGGAATTCCAGTTCAAGGCGCCGCCGGTGCAGGGATACTGATAGGTGACCCAGCCATCAAACCCGTTTACGCCGGGTCCGCCGGTCATGCCGCAGAACATCTGGTTTACAAAGGGGTGGTCTCCATAGCGCCAGTCCTTGCCGGATATAACCGATACCGCCGGGCACTGCACCGCGCCCCCTTCGGCGACACCGCGTACCGCCGTTACCTGATTCATGAGGGCCTGCGTGCCCGAGATGATACGATCGGCCAGATTGGTGGTGGCCAGTGAAGAAGAATACGGAGCCTTGGCTTTTCCCACGATGCAGCCCTCGCGCATCAAAACCTCTATGTGTCTCATTGCCCCTTCGTTGCTTGGAATGTCAGAAGGCAGACGGTTCAGGATACCGGTTACCGCGCTTCCCCGAACAGTGGCCTCGCACATATTTAGCCCGCATTCCAGAGAGTCGATATTATCGGTAAGGTCGATGATCATGCGTCCTTCTTCGGGTTTGATCTCACAGGAAATATGGATGTTTATCTCCGGAGTGAGCCCCTTGATAGCATCGCTTTTTATGTCGTAGTGCCAGATACCCGCCGGCAAGGTGGCAATCTCTTCGCGCATACGTTTGCTGCCGTAATCATGGTACGCCTCGCAAAAATCCCTAATTAAGTCAGTGCCGTATTCTGCGCAGAGGGCTTCCAGGCGTTTTTCTCCTGTTCTGGCCGAGCCGACACAGGCCTGATGGTCGCCGTACCAGATCTCCGGCACGCGGATACGGGCCTTGGCAATGGCGATGATATCGTGCACTTCGTGGTATTCCTTCTCGATCTTTACGCAGGGCCAGCTGATGGCACCTTCTTCGTAGAGATCACGCGCATTAGCGTGATAAGTTGAAGGAATGGAATTGCCGATATCAGCCTGGTGGCCTTTGGCAACGGCAAAGAAGAGCAGCTCGTCTTCAAAGAACACCGGGGCGATGTAGGTAAAATCAGCATGGTGCGTATTGCCGTGGTAGGGCGAGTTGTTCAAGAACAGGTCGCCGGCTTTAATACCCTCGGGATGCTCAAAGCAATACCGCACCGTAAGGCCCATGTTGGCACAGTGCACCGGAATACTCTCGGCCAGGGCGAGCACGTCGCCGTTGCAATCACAGATTGCCGTCGAGAGATCATGGCAAACGCTCATCAGCTGAGAACGTGCGGTGCGCATGAGGGTATTGGCCATTTCCAGACAAATGCTGTGCAGGCGACTGGAAATGACGGACAGTAAGTAGGGTTCGATCTGTTTGGGCATAGAAACTCCTCCAACGCTTATGAGGCGCAGACGCAGGTGCAGATGCAGGCTAAGGCGCAGGTGTTTGCACTGGCATACCCGCTGACGTTGATTCAGACGCGGCCAGCAACACCCTTCGACTTACCGATAAAAGCGAGTTGTCAAACGCCTTCTTCTTCCGCGGCTTCGGCGATGATGTCTTCCATAAACGCCTCCGAGCCGGGAGGAAGAGGATCGGGTTTGTGGTTTTCCAGGACCCACTTTGCCTTTTCGGTTGCCCGCTCCAACAGGTCCTTGCCGCCCATCGTGGCCCAGCCTTCCCGCATGCCGCGGTCGAAGAGCTCTGAATGGGATTGCGCTGTTCTGAAGTTATCAAAGGTGTGCCCGTGCGTGACGAATTCGCCGCCGATGCCAACCTCTTTGATCACCTCAGTAGCCATGTTGTAATCGCTGATATCAATGCCTCTTACGGCATACTTGATCATCTCGGCAATCTCGTTATCGATTACCAGCTGCGCAAAGTCAAAGGTAATGCCCATCTCCAGCATGCCGAGCCCATAGATCACGTTGGCACCTGCCAGCGCCGGCAAGAGAGCGGTTATCGTTTTTTCGTGAGCAGCCTGACCGTCGGCGAGCTTGGAATCCCCCTATCCACCGGCAACCCAGCTGGGCAGATGATAGAATTGCGCCAGTTTTGCAACGCCGGCGTTGATCATCGCCAGCTCAGGGCAACCCACCGGAGAGGTGGTGTAGCGCAGGTCCATGATCGTGGTGGAACTACCGTAGACAATGGGAGCGCCGGGGCAGGTAGCCTGTGATAAAACGATAGCAGCCAACACTTCAGCGTTATGGGTAATCAAAGTGCCCGCGAGGGTCACGGGTGTCGTGCCGCCAGCCAGAGCCATGGAGATAATCGTGATGGGCATGCCCATGCGCGCACATTCCATGATGAGTTCCGTGGACTCAGGAGCCAACTGCAGGGGGCTGATGGGACAGGTGATAGTACTGAATATGGGACGTTCTCTGAATGCCGCTTCCGAGCCGGCAATGTGGCACATCATCCGGTGAGCCCTTCGCAGATTGCGCACATTTCCGCAGCCTTGCGTCACATGCTTTGAGGTGTTAGTGATGTTGACCTGCGTTTCATGCAGGGGTGCGATGATGGCAGGCGTATCCTGCGCAGCGACCGATCGCTCGTGTATGTCAATGGCGCTGCACCAGTCTGCCATGAGGGCAGCCTGCGCGGTATCGCTCTTTACGGTGGGCCGGTGCTCACCGGTGTAGAGGTCATTGATCATAATGCCTTCGCCAAAATTGGTGAACCCCACCCGGTTGTCTTCTAGCACATAATCCTTTGCCGGGTTTCTCCCCGCAAAAACAACCGAGGCAGGTGCCTTGAGAATAGCGTCTTCTACCACATAAGCAGGAAAGCGCACCACGTTTTTGTCTTTATTTACCTTGCAGCCGATAGAAGCAAGTGTTTCCTGGGCTACCGGGTCTTTGATCCCCATGCCCACGTCTTTTAGTATTTCCAGCGTTGATAGGTGTAGGGCATACAACTCGTCATCAGTAAACATATTGATACTGATGCCAGAAGATTTTTGGTATCCTGCCCTGGAATTCTTTTTCATTGCAACCTCTCCCTTGTCTTTTGGCAACCCATTCCTGCTGCCTTTTTAGGTAACGTATTCTTGCTGCTTTCTGCCCCAGAAAGCGATAGCCAATGCTCCTTGTTGGCTACAATAGCGGTAAGGGAGCTTGATGGTCAATGCCCTGACCGGCAAGGTACAAGAAGTGGGTGATTCTGTTATGAGGAGGGCTTTTTTGTCCCGTTCAAAGCGACAGGCTCACCAGAAAGAATGGCGAGAAAGTGATAGATTGCGCGCTATTGTTACGAAGGGTTACAGCGCTCTCAAAAGGGCGATGACCTTTCCAACGATTTGCACTTCGTCAGGGTAAATCGGGTCCATAGACGAGTTTTGGGGTTGCAGCCGGATGCGGTCTTTTTCTTTGTAGAAGGTCTTAACAGTTGCATCTTCGCCGATGAGGGCTACGACAATATCGCCGTTTTGAGCGGTGGGCTGTTCGCGTACCACCACGTAATCTCCGTTGTTGATGCCTGCCTCTATCATGGAGTCACCCTTGACGGTGAGCATAAAAGAGCCGCGGTCTCCCACGAGCTGCTTGGGGAGAACATAGTTATCGGTGATGTTCTGGGTAGCAAGGATAGGTTCGCCGGCAGCGATCTGGCCGAGTAACGGTAGCTCGATTACCTTGCCGGAGCCGGAGCTGCCAAAATGCCCGGGTTCTCTCGTCAGCGGCGCGTCAGGGGCATCGGCCGCTGGATCACTTTTGCCCAGCTCCTGCCAGCCTTTGTCCAGAATGGTTATGGCGCGCGCTGCCTCCTTGCCCCTTCGAATAAAGCCCTTGTGCTCCAGGCCAGTCAAATGGGTAAAGACCGTTGACGGCGAGGCCAGGCCCACATGATCTCCGATATCGCGAACACTGGGGGGATAACCTTGCGTAGCAGTGAACTCGGCGATGTACTCAAGTACCTGACGCTGACGCCCACTAATTGTCTCTCGAACCATGAGAACTCCCTTTACGGTAACCGTTCAGACCTATGATAGCATGAATCTCAGGTAGGTGCAAACATACGTTCTTGGTTCTTAGGCGGTTTCTGTACACGTGTTGATGCCCTGAGCACTCGCCGGGGGCAGAGGTAATTCAAGGTTCTGGAGGCCTCCGCCAAACCGCGGTGCCCTTTAGCCCCCCGCCAAAGACAGGGGTAATTCAAGAACCTGGAGGCCTCCGCCAACCCGCGGGGCTTTATAGCCCCCCGCCAAAGACAGAGGCAATTCAAGAACCTGGAGGCCTCCGCCAACCCGCGGGGCTTTAT
>JAISPK010000040.1 GCA_031274985.1 Coriobacteriales bacterium
CGCCAAACCGCGGGGCTTTATAGCCCCCCGCCAAAGACAGAGGTAATTTAAGCACCTGGAGGCCTCCGCCAAACCGCGGGGCTTTATAGCCCCCCGCCAAAGACAGGGGCAATTCAAGAACCTGGAGGCCTCCGCCAACCCGCGGGGCTTTATTTGCTTCGCAAATAGCCCCGCACGCGCTCCAGAACCTTGAATTGCCCCTGTCTTTGGCGAGGGGGTCTTAACTGTAACGCGCACGGTTTCTCTGTGGATGAAACCTTTTGTTACTACACGTTGCCGATGAATACCCGTGAGAGATGCTCGCGGGCAACGAGTGCCAGGCTATCGAGAGTGCCGCGAGGTGTCGGGGTGCTGTCCATCATCTGGTAAGCAGGACTAAAACGGTTGATATGCAGAGGAATATCCCGGTTGAGCGAGGCCAGCCAGGCGGCTTCCTCGGCCATCTCCTCGGGACTGTCGTTGAGCCCGGGAACAATAAGAGTGGTTACTTCAACGTGGCACCCCGCTGAGAGCGCCGTTTGGATGGTGCGCTTAACGGTAGCCAGACCAGCCGGCGCCCCCACCTCGGTGTAAAAATCCTGATGGAACGCTTTGAGGTCGATGTTTGCCGCATCCGTAACCGCAAAGACCTGCTCTGCCACCTCGCCCATAACGTATCCGTTGGTAACCAGGACTATCTTGAGATCCTGGGCGTGAGCAAGCTCGGCAACATCCAGCAGATACTCCGGGCAGATAAGCGGCTCATTATAGGTAAACGCAATGCCGATATTTCCCTGGGGTCTGAGAGCCTGCGCCTGCCTGACCAGCACCTCAGGAGAGATATACTCCGAGCGCGGAGCAGCCGTGGGCAGTATTTGAGCTATCTTCCAGTTTTGACAGAAGGAGCAGCCGAGATTGCAACCATAACTGCCATACGAGAGTATCTTGGAGCCGGGCAGGTAGCAAGCGAGCGGTTTTTTCTCAATCGGATCAAGGGCAAGCGCCGTGGAGCGCCCGTAGTTGAGGGGGACGATTTTGTCGCCCTGTGCCTCTCTGGCTCCACAGATTCCTACCTTGCCTGCCCTGAGACGACAGGAATGAGGGCAAATAGAACACCGAATGGTGTCTAAGGGATGCGTCTGTGTATTCATATATATCGTACAACCTCAAATCGTTCTAATTTATAAGACTCGCTTTTGCGGATACCTGCCTTTGAGAGCGCAATCGTGATTTGCTCCTCTGGCGTATCTACACCATCGAGCGCCGGCAACAAAAGCCCGCGCCTGTACCCCAAACTAACAATAACCCCGTAGCGCTGAGCGTCCAAATCCATACGATCAGCCACCGGTTGGGCCTGGCCGAGTACATCCACCTTAACAGTAAGGTTTGCGAGCTCCTCTGCTCGCAACGGCAAAAACCTCGGGTCTTCGCGCGCCGCGCTCACCGCATTCTGGATGATTTCGGCCAATACTGATTCTCTGGTTGGGGCAATCGTTCCAATGCATCCCCTAAGCTCTCCCCTCTCATGAAGGCTGACGAACACTCCTGCTCTCCTGCCTTTGAGTTCATTATACTCCACTTCTGTCCGAGGGTTATGCTGACAGTGCTCGAGAAACCCCTTAATGGTTGGCGTGTCGAGGTCAGGTCGCCTGCCGCCCTCCTCAAAAAAGCATTGCAGTGCCTGGCGTGCCAGCCTTGCGGGGAGAGATGCCTCCTTAAAGGTACGTTCGCTTGAAGCAAGCTCCGCCTCTGCGTAGCCTGCGAGCTCTGCCTCTGTGTTGACGCCGGTGCTGGCACTCAGGCTGAGCCCCTCAGGCGCAACCACATAAGAAGCTACCGCGTATCCCACCCCAAAAGGGCCCTCATACGAGAGCAGCTCGGCGGAATAGTCGAGTTGTTCGATTGCCCCGCCCATCATGATAAAAGACCGCAGGCCGCACTCTGCACCACTGTCTGCCAGCCTCTCGTCAATTGCCATGAGGTCGGCCACGCTGCCCTGTGCCAGAGCCGCGCAGATCTGCTCATCGAGTATTGGACCTTCAGGCGCAAAGCCATACGGCCCGCTCTTTGAGAGTTTGTGAGAGAGGTCGCCGCTTGCGACAACCACCACACTACGCCCCAAGGTCTCGGCTACTTCAGCCACGGCTCTGCCAAGCTGTCGATGCAACTCATAGCTGAGGGCGCTGAGTCCAATGCGCACGATTTTAACGTCGCCGCCGGCGCCTCCTTCGTCGCCTGCTGCAGCGCCAAAGAAGTGCAGCGGCACCATCGTGCCGTGATCAAGCGTGGTGTCGTTTGCCCCCGGTGCTGCCCCCTGTGATGCGCACGGAATGCCCCTCTTTGCGAGAAGCGCTGCGAGACTCGCGATAAACTCCTCGTCGTAGCGCGCGCAATAGGCGGCTCCTGGCGCACCAAAAGAGCCAAAATCCCCTTGAGCGTCAAAACCGGATGAAAGAGCAAAGCAGTCAGCGTAGAGCGCAGCATGGGGAGAAAAGATCACCAGGGTCTCAGGCTTGAGCGCGGCACTGCGCGCTGCTACCTCTTCAAAGGCAGTCTGCGTCTTGTGCACACTTTGTTTGTTCGCATCCCCAACACCGGGAATAAGGAGCGGAGGATGCGGGACAGCAAAAGCTGCAAGTACACCCATTTCAATACTCCCTCCACTAAAACAGAGTCACCAGTATACGCCTTTGAGATTTCCCCGTTGTTACTCACAGATAATTCTTTTACACCTTGCAGTATTAACGAATCTATAGTACAAGATATAAGTATAATAAGGGGCTTGCAAAAGCAGGCCCCATTTTAATAACCAAAGAACGAAGGAAGGACTGGTTCATCATGTTGGAATATGCACCCCTATTCCTGGGACTGTTGGCCGGTGTGGTTGCGGTTGTTTATGCCGCGGCTCTCATCGCTCACGTGAACAAGTTGCCGCAAGGCTCGGATAAGATGAAGAGCATTGCAGCGGCCATTCAAGAAGGCGCAATGGCCTTTTTGAATCGCCAGTACCGAACCGTGGCTATCGTTGCGGTTGTTGTTGCCGTAATTTTATTGATCCCCGGATTCTTTGGCGTGAACGGACTCGGTGTCTGGACCGCCATTGGCTTTATCATCGGCGGCGTCGCCAGCGCTTCTGCCGGCTATATTGGCATGCGCATTTCGGTGAAGGCTAACATCCGCACCGCAGAGGCTGCTAAGACGGGGCTCGGCAAGGCGCTGCGCGTGGCCTTCCAGTCAGGCGCGGTCACCGGAATGTTCGTAATCGGCCTGGGCATACTGGCCGTTTCGCTCATGAGTATCCTGGTGTTTTCCGGCATCGCCCCCTTTACCGCTTTAATCGGTCTGGGATTTGGTGGCTCGCTCATCTCGGTGTTTGCCCGTTTGGGCGGCGGTATCTTCACCAAAGCTGCTGATGTTGGCGCCGACCTAGTGGGCAAGATCGAAGCCGGCATCCCTGAAGATGACCCGCGCAACCCCGCCGTTATCGCCGACAACGTGGGCGACTGCGCCGGCATGGCAGCCGACCTGTTTGAGACCTATGTCGTGACCACCGTTGCCGCCATGCTCATTGCCAAGCTCGCCTTTGGCGCAACCGCTCTCATGGTTGCCCTCGGCTTTCCCCTGGCAATCGGAGCGGCCTCGATCATTGCTTCGGTCATCGGCACTTCATTCGTCAGCCTTGGTAAGAACGGCTCCATCATGGGCGCCCTGTACAAGGGCCTCTGGATTGCCGCAGTAATTGCTATTGTTCTCTTCTGCCCGCTGACTTTGTGGCTGCTCGATGGCGTAAAAGGCGACGGCGTGATGGCGCCAGCTGACTTAAGTGCCATCAACGTATGGATTTGTGCAGTACTCGGCGTGCTACTCACGGCCGCCATGGTTTACATTACGGATCACTACACGTCCTCTGATAAAAAACCTGTTGAAGGAATTGCGGAAGCTTCTCAAACCGGGCATGCGACCAATATCATCCGTGGTTTGGCAGTAGGCATGGAAGCCACCGGATTGCCCATCGTGGCTATTATCATTGCAACGCTCACCAGCTTCTTTTTGGCCGGTATCTTCGGCATTGCCGTGGCGGCTCTGGCCATGCTTTCGATGGCCGGCATCATTGTGGCCCTCGACTCCTTTGGGCCGGTGACCGATAACGCGGGTGGTATCGCTGAGATGTCTGCTCTGCCGGAGAGCGTCCGTAAAAATACCGACGCGCTTGACGCGGTGGGCAACACCACCAAGGCGGTAACCAAGGGTTACGCGATTGCCTCTGCAGCACTGGCGGCAGTGGTGCTCTTCTCTGATTATATCCATACGATCGTCGGCGAACTCGGCATCGTGTTGAACTTTGAGCTCTCAAGCCCCTTTGTGCTGGTGGGACTCTTCTTTGGCGGTCTTCTGCCCTACCTCTTTGCCTCGCTGGCCATGACCTCCGTAGGCAAAGCAGCCGGTGGAGTCGTCGTGGAGGTACGCCGTCAGTTCAAGGAGATCCCCGGCATCATGGAAGGCACCGGCAAGCCCGATTATGCCAAGTGCGTAGACTTGGTCACCAAGAGCGCGCTGCGCGAAATGGTGCTTCCGGCGATGATCCCGGTTGGTGCTCCGATTCTCATTTTGCTTATCGGATTTATTCTCAAGCTTGTTGGGTTTGAGCAGGCCTTTGAGTTCACCGCTCTCGTTTTGGGCTCTGCTTTGGTAGGAACAATCGTCACCGGTTTGTTCCTGGCCATCTCGATGACCTCCGGTGGAGGCGCCTGGGACAATGCCAAGAAGCTCATTGAAGAAGGCAGGTTCGGCGGCAAGGGCTCCGAGGCTCACGCAGCAGCGGTTACCGGCGACACGGTGGGCGACCCGTACAAGGATACGGCTGGCCCGGCCCTTAACTCTATGATCAAGGTGTTCAACATCGTGGCGCTGCTACTCGTGCCCGTGTTGGCCCTGCTTGTGTAGGAAAGGTCATCCCCGAGGCCCTGCAACATCGCTTCGAGAGGCTCTAGATGACAGCAAAAAGGCCCCGTAAGGGGCCTTTTTCTATAGGTTCTCCCGCACCCAGGCGATGTTATCCATGACGGTAGCGATGAGCTCTCCGGGACTTTCAAACCGCTGCATGGGACGGAGCTTGTCAATGAATTCGAGTTTGAGCTGCTGCCCGTAGAGGCTTCCCTCATAGTCAATCAGATGGGCTTCAAAGATAAAGGGATTGAACTCCTGGGACTCGGGAGAATAGGTGGGCGGATCACCAATCGCAACAGCAGCCTTGTAGTATTTTCCGTCCAGCTGCACATAGGCAGCGTAGACGTAGGGGCCCATCATGGCCAACGAGCCATCAACCTTAACATTGGCGGTGGCAAAACCCAGGCTGTGTCCCCTGCCGGCACCGGCAACGACGCAGCCCGAAAGCGCAAAGGGTCGGGTGAGGAGCTCCGCGGCTCCTTTGACGTCACCGGCGGCTAAGAGAGCGCGGATGCGCGATGCGCTCACCGCAAGACCCTCATGCACATACAGGGGTACGGCCACCACGCTGATGTTGTGCTTTTCTCCCCACGAGGTTATTTCAGGGATGCCGCCGCCGGCCTGTGCTCCGCAGTGAAAATTAACCCCCACAAAAATGGCCTCGAGGGCGGGCAGACAAAGGAGGAGACCGTCGAGAAACTCCTGCCATTGCTGGCTTGCTAATTCTTTGGTAAAGCTCAGGTCAAGCACCGCAGGGATTATCCGCTTCAGTTGATCGAGGCGCTCGGCGTTAGTGAGCAACTTGTGCACACGCTGCGGGCAGAACAGCTCGTCAGGGTCGCGGTCAAAGGTCACGACAACCGGTTTGCAATTGCGCCGGATAGCATCCTCAACCAGAGCCTCGAGAAGCGCCTGGTGCCCCAAATGCACGCCATCAAAAACGCCAATGGTGCAGACACACGGAGCCTGAGTATAAGGTCTTGGTTTCATAGCGAGAAGTGTAGCAGTTTCCTTATCCTAAAACCGGGAAACACCG